>NZ_JBVVPQ010000066.1:13275-36744 GCF_055811695.1 Bradyrhizobium sp. MI1.3
TCGGTGTGGGGGCCCCCGGGTGCCCCCCCGGCCCACCGGGGGGCCGTGCCCCCGTGCCACCACCCCGGTATTTCGCGGCGCCCCAGCGGGGCTACGATCGTGCTTCGCGATGCGCCTCAGGCCGCGGCCTGCCCGAGTGCGGAAACGATGGTGTCGACGACGTCCTCGACCAGGATGCGATCCTCGCCCTCGCCCATGACGCGGATCACCGGCTCGGTGCCGGAGGAGCGGATCAGCAGGCGGCCGTGGCCGTTGAGCCGCTGCTCGCCGTCGGAGATCGCCGATTTGACGTCGGAATTGTCGAGCGGCTTGCCGCCCTTGTGACGGACGTTCTTCAGAATCTGCGGCAGCGGATCGAAGCGGTGGCAGACTTCCGACACCGGCCGGCGCAGCTTCTGCACCACGGCAAGCACCTGCAATGCGGCCACGAAGCCGTCGCCGGTGGTGGCGTAGTCGGACAGGATGATGTGGCCGGACTGCTCGCCCCCGAGATTGTAGCCGCCGTTCAGCATCTGCTCGAGCACGTAGCGATCGCCGACCGGCGTGCGCACGAGATCGAGCCCCTGCGCATTGAGGAAGCGCTCGAGCCCGAGGTTCGACATCACGGTGGCGACGATGCCCGATCGCGACAGCCGGCCGTCTTCCTTCCAGCTCTGCGCGATCACCGCGAGCAGCTGGTCGCCATCGACGATGTGGCCGCGCTCGTCGACCAGGATGACGCGATCGGCGTCACCGTCGAGCGCGATGCCGATGTCGGCGCGCATCTCGCGCACCTTCTTCGACAGCGCTTCCGGCGAGGTGGAGCCGCATTCCTTGTTGATGTTGAAGCCGTCGGGCTCGACTCCGATCGCAATCACGTCGGCGCCCAGCTCCCACAGCGCTTCCGGTACCACCTTGTAGGCGGCGCCGTTGGCGCAATCGACCACGACGCGCAGGCCGTCGAGCGACAGATCGCGCGGCAGCGTGCGCTTGGCGAATTCGATGTAGCGATCATGCACGCCATCGATGCGGCGGGCGCGGCCGAGGCTGGCGCTCTGGGC
Organism: Bradyrhizobium sp. MI1.3; assembly: GCF_055811695.1. NCBI lineage: Bacteria > Pseudomonadati > Pseudomonadota > Alphaproteobacteria > Hyphomicrobiales > Nitrobacteraceae > Bradyrhizobium > Bradyrhizobium sp. MI1.3. Next base: position 14,316 of record NZ_JBVVPQ010000066.1, read on the forward strand.
AAGACGCTTGTCGATGGGCTCGTCGAGCAGCTGCTCGATCTGCTTCTCGACGTCGTCGGAGAGCTTGAAGCCCTGCGGGCCGAACAGCTTGATGCCGTTGTCCTCGAACAGGTTGTGCGACGCGGAGATCATCACGCCGAGATCGGCGCGCATCGACTTGGTCAGCATCGCGACCGCCGGTGTCGGCATCGGGCCGACCAGCAGCACATCCATGCCGACCGAGGTGAAGCCCGCAACCATGGCGTATTCGATCATGTAGCCGGACAAGCGGGTGTCCTTGCCGATCACGACCCTGTGGCGGTGGTCACCGCGCTGAAACGCCAGGCCTGCGGCTTGGCCGACCTTGAGCGCGAGCTCCGGCGTGATCAGCCCGTTGGCGCGGCCCCGGATCCCGTCCGTCCCGAAATATTTGCGGCTCATATCGTCCCCCACGCGACAACCAGGGATCCCAAGACAACCTGCGGGTGCCCTGGCGGGACCCGCATCCCTGATTTGCTGAGGTCTTATAAAGCCATCGCGGCTAACTTGGCTTCAAAAAATATGATGAATCATTACGGAACCGGACGTACCCCGGCCCCGATAACGCCTTGTTAACGTTATATTTCCGGTGAGGACGCCGGAACAGGGCGGAACCGCGCCTAGTCCGAGCGCTTCACATGGCCGTCCCCGCGGCTCGGCGCCGGCTGGGTGACATTGACGGGATCGGAGCCCGGAAAGGTCTCTTCCAGACCTTCTTCCAGCGCCTCCTCGAGATCATGCTTCTCCTTGATCTCCTCCGGCGTCGGTCCGGTGTGCGGCCTGGTCATGGCGCCCTCCTCCAAAAGATTTTCAAACGATTTGGCTGTGCATCCAACCATGCTAGATGACCCCTCGATCTTCCGATGCAAGAGTCTTCCAGTACAAGACTCTTGATAGAAGACGGGCCGGGGAAACGTTCATGAAGCACATCACCTGTATCGACGATCTTCGCACACTGCATCAGCGCCGCGTGCCGAAGGCGTTTTTCGATTATTGCGACCGCGGCTCCTACGCCGAGGAAACGCTGCGCGCCAACCGCGATGACATGCAGGCCATCAAGTTCCGCCAGCGCATCCTGGTCGACGTCTCCAAACGCGACACCGCGACCACGATCCTCGGCGAGCCCTCGACCATGCCGCTGATACTCGCGCCGGTAGGCCTGCTCGGCATGCAGCATGGCGATGGCGAGATCCATGCCTGCCGCGCCGCGCAAGCCGCCGGTATCCCGTTCACGCAGTCGACGATGTCGATCTGCTCGATCGAAGACATCGCGGCCAGTGTCGAGAAGCCGTTCTGGTTCCAGCTCTACGTGATGAAGGACCGCGGCTTCATCAAGGAACTGATCCAGCGCGCGATCGCGGCGAAATGCTCCGCGCTGGTGCTGACAGTCGATCTCCAGGTCATCGGCCAGCGCCACGCCGACATCAAGAACGGCATGACGGTTCCGCCGGAATGGTCGCTCTCGAAGCTGATCGACTTTGCCACCAAGCCGACCTGGGTGTCGGGCGTGCTCCGGGGCAAGCGCCGCACCTTCGGTAACATCGCCGGACATGTGAAGAACACCGGGGATCTCAATCGCCTCGCCGAGTGGACGGCGTCGCAGTTCGACACGTCGTTGAACTGGAAGGACGTCGAGTGGGTCCGCAGCATCTGGCCGGGCAAGCTGATCATCAAGGGCATTCTGGACGTCGAGGACGCGGAGGAAGCCGCCAAGACCGGCGCGCAGGCTCTCGTCGTATCGAACCACGGCGGCCGTCAGCTCGACGGCGCGCCGTCATCGATCGAGGTGCTGCCCGAGATCGCCGAGGCGGTCGGTGACAGGATGGAGATCATGTTCGACGGCGGCATCCGCTCCGGTCAAGACGTGATGCGCGCGCTCGCGCTCGGCGCAAAGTCCTGCATGATCGGCCGCGCTTACGCCTATGGCCTGGGCGCCGGCGGCCAGGCCGGCGTCGCCAAGGCGATCGACATCATCCAGAAGGAGCTGCTCACCACCATGGGCCTGTGCGGCGTCAACAGGATTGACGAGATCGACGAACATATCATTGCGATGTGAACCGCAGCGGCAGTGCTGTAGGGTGGGTTAGCTCTGCGGCTGCGCGAAGCGCGGTCGCTGAGCGTAACCCACCAACTTCGGTCCGCATTTGCGGAAGCATGGTGGGTTACGGCTTCGCCTAACCCACCCTACAAATCTCCGCTTGGCGCGCTCCTCACATCGGCGGCGTCACCCCATCGCGGCCGACGTTGACGCGGTTGGCTTCCAGCGAACCATCGTCCTTCTTCACCGCGCCGAAAATGATCAGCTTGGCGCCGGGCTTGAGCTCGGATTTGTCGCTGGCGACGAAGGTGACGATCGGCGTGTCCGGAGGCACCACGACTTTCTTCTCGCCGTCCTTGTACTTGACCGTGATGTTCTGGCCGTCGGTGCCCTTCACCGTCTGCGCCACGGTGGCGTTGGTCATGGTCGAGTTGGCGCGCGCGTCCCAGGGACGAAAGCCTTCGGCCGCGCCGCGCTGGTTTTCGGGGAAGATGTGCACCGCGATCGCCTTCTGAGTGCCGTCGGGCTCCGGCAGGCCGGTGACGCCGATATAGGAGCCGTCCTTGATCTCCGACAACGACGTCTTCACCACCGCGAAGACGGCGACGTTGTCGGTCATGCGCACCTTCACGTCGCTGCCTTCGCGGGTCTTGATGCCGAGCGTGTTGCCGTCGACGCTCTCGATGGTGCCGCGGATGCGCACCGTCGGCGTCTGCTGCGCCAGGGCGGATGACGTGACGATGCAGGCCGCGAATGCGGCCATGCCAATGCGTGATATCCAGCTTCTCTTCGACATGTTGTTAGTCTCCATTTACATTGGCGGCGTCAGGCCGTCGCGGCCGACGCTGACGCGGTTGGTTTCGAACGAGCCGTCCGGCAGCTGCTTCATGAAGGCGATCACCTTGGCGCCGGCCTTCAGATCGGATTTGTCGCCGGGCACGAAGGTCACCACCGGCGTATTGTCGGCGACGAACACCTTCTTCTCGCCGTCCTTGTACTTGACCAGCAGCGTATGGCCGTCATTGCCGACGACGCTCTCCGACACGGTTGCATTGGTCATGCTGGAGTTGGGCTTGAGGTCATAAGGTCGCGAGCCCTCGCCGGTGCCGCGCATGCTCTCCGGAAACACGTGGACCTCGACCGCGTTCGCGCCACCGTCCGGTCCCGGCACGGTGGTGGCGCCGACGAAGGAGCCGGGCTTGATGTCGGCAAGTGAAATCCTGGTAATGCCCGACACGTTCACGTCGGAGGCGATGTGCAGCTTGACATCCTCGCCGCTGCGCGCCTTGACCTGCATCGTGTCGCCATTGACGCTTTCGATCGTGCCGCGGACGCGCGTCGGCACCGGCGCCCTTTGCGCAAGTGCCGAGAGGGTCGAGACGGCCACCATCGCGACGGCAATGAGCGGACGTGTGAAAGTTGCACGTTGAACAGACATGATGGTCTCCGATTGTCCCTATTGTCCCCTTACGGACATAGAACTCCGGAGGTTACGCGCTATTCTCTCAAGTCTTTGTGAGATCGGCCTCGACCAGCGCACGCAGCTCGGCCGTGACCTGCGGCCGCTGGCCGAACCACAGCTCGAAGCCGCGGACCGCCTGATGCAGCAGCATGCCGAGCCCGTCGGCGGTCTTCAGCCCGCGCGCCTTTGCGGCCGCGAGCAGCGGCGTCGCCAGCGGGACATAGACGAGATCGGCGACCACGGCGCCATCCGGCAGGCGCGCCACGTCAAGGTCGAGTGAAGGCTGGCCGTGCATGCCGAGCGAGGTCGTGTTCACGAGAAGTCTTGCACGCGACAGGATGTCGTCGATCCCGTCCCAGGCAACAGGATGCACCTTCGGCCCGAACTCGCGTGCAAGCATCTCGGCCCGGGCGATGGTGCGATTGGCGAGATGCACGCAGCTGATGCCGCGTTCGAGCAACCCGAACACGATGGCGCGCGAGGAGCCGCCGGCGCCCAGCACCAGCGCCTCTTCGGCTGCGTCCCAGCCGGGCGCGCTGGCATCGAGATTGCCGATAAAGCCCTCGACGTCGGTGTTGGTCGAGCGCAGCTCGCCGTCCGCAAACCACAGCGTGTTGGCCGCACCGACCGCCCGCGCGCGGGCATCGGGCGTCGAGAGCTCGAGCACGCCCTCCTTGTGCGGGATGGTGACGTTGGCGCCGACGAAGCCGCGCAGCGACAGCCGCAGCACGAAGTCGCGCAAATTGTCGGGTGGAACCGCCTCGATGACATAGCCACCCTCGATCCCGAGCGTGCGCAGCCAGTAACGATGGATCAGCGGCGAGCGCGAATGCGCAGCCGGCCATCCGATCAGACAGGCTGCGGGAGCCTTGGTCACGGTCGTCCTCCCCTAGGGTCGTTTCGGAGGCGATCCATTTCGCGTCCCGCAGGCCCTGTCAAGCGCGCGGGCGTCTCGGGAGAGGCTCGACGTCAGGTCGTGCCCGCCTGACCGGCCGCGGGATGCGCCGCACCGCCCTTGATGTCGGCGACCGCACGCGCGATGGTCTCGCGATAGCGGGCGCGTGGCGGCGTGACGCCATGGGTGAGCAGCGCGCGGCGAACCGTTGGCGATGCCCCCGTGATGAACAGCCGGATGCCCTGGCGGTGGGCCTTGGCGGCGACGCGGCCGAGCACGTTGGCCGCGGTCGAATCCAGGAACGGCACCGCGGCGAAATCGACCACGAATCCCTTGCGCTTGTCGGCGATGCCGTCGAGCACGCCGCCGATCGCCGAGGCTGCACCGAAAAAGAATGCGCCGGTGATGCGATAGACCAGCACGTCGCGATCGACCGCGAGGGCGGGGTCGTAGGGCACGCGCCCGCCATTATCGTCGTCGGGACGATCGGCGGCCACCAGCGGCGAACGTTCCTCGATGCCGGTCATTTCCGCCATGCGATGGATGAACAGGACCGCGCCAAGCGCGAAGCCGACCAAAATGCCTTCGGTCAGATCGCGGAAGATGGTGAGCAGGAAGGTTGCGAGCAGCACGACGGCATCGCCCCATGACGAGCGCAGCAGCGTCGCGAATTCGTGCTTCTCCGCCATGGTCCAGGCCACCACGACGAGCACAGCGGCGAGCGCGGCCAGCGGGATGTAGCTCGCGAGCGGCGCTGCGATCAGCATGAACAGCAGCAGGAAGACCGAATGCAGCATGCCCGCGAGCGGCCCGCGCGCGCCGGCACGGATGTTGGTCGCGGTACGCGCGATCAGCCCCGTGACACAAATGCCGCCGAACAGCGCCGAGCCGACATTGGCGGCACCTTGCGCCACCAGCTCGCAATTGGAGCGGTGACGGCGTCCGGTCATGCCGTCGGCCACCACCGCCGACAGCAGCGATTCGATGGCGGCGAGCAGCGCGAAGGAGATCGCATCCGGCAGCACGGCACTCGCCTTCGCGAGCGAGAACGCAGGCAAGGCCGGCGAGGGCAGTTCGCGCGGAATGCCGCCGAAGCGCGATCCGACGGTCTCGACCGGCAGCGACAGCACGGCACATGCGACCGCCGCGAGCACGACCGCGATCAGGATGCCCGGCCAGGACGGCCGCCAGCGTCGCAGGCCGGCGATGATGGCGATGCTGACGATCGCAACCGCCAGCGCTGACGGATTGACGCTGTGCAAGCCTGCGGCCAGCGCTGCGAGTTTTGGCACGAATTCGCTGGGCTCCTTGCCCGCCAGCGTGATCCCTGCGAGGTCGCGCAGCTGGCTTGCGAAGATGATGACGGCGATGCCGGCGGTGAAGCCGACCGTGACCGGATAGGGGATGAACTTGATGTAAGTCCCGACGCGCAGGAAGCCGGCGGCGATCAGGAACAGCCCCGCCATCAGCGTGGCGAGGATGACCCCGTCGACGCCGTGACGATCGGCGGTCGCCGCAACCAGCACAATGAAGGCTCCGGCTGGACCGCCGATCTGGAACCGGCTGCCGCCGAGCAGCGATGCGATGAAGCCGCCAACCACCGCGGTGTAGAGTCCGCGGTCCGGCGTCACGCCCGAGGCGATCGCGATGGCCATCGACAGCGGCAGCGCGACGATCGCGACCGTGAGGCCCGCGAACACATCAGCGCGGAAATCCGCTAGGCCGTAGCCCTCGCGCCATACGGTGACGAGCTTTGGCAAATAGAGTTCGGTAAAGGTCGGCCGACGAAGCTGGTGCAGCTTGCCTGCGTGTTCGCCTGTGATGCTCATTTCAGCAAGATGCTCCGCTGCCCACAACGCTCCGATGCATCGTGCGGCCGCGTATCGGGGCGCGACGGTGCGTTAGTCAAGACTGCTTCCGAGCATGATCATTGCGGGATCATGCTCCCACCCGACGCGGCGGCCCCGGCTCCTTGAGCCGAACGCCGCGTCCGCCGCCTTCGCTGCGCACCTGTTCGCCGATCAGCTCGACGCCGGCCCGATCAAAGGCTTCGACCACCTTCATCAAGGTCTCGACCACGCCGCGGACGTTGCCGGTGCTCGCCTCCATCCGCTGAATGGTCGGCAGCGAAACGCCTGCGAGCTCCGCCAAGGCCCTCTGGTCAATGCCGAGCAGCGCGCGCGCTGCCCGCATCTGGAACGACGTGATCACCTTGGCCTCACGTTTCAGCCTTTATAAGTAATATCTGAAGCATGTACAATGATGTAAAATACATCATTCAAGGCCGTGCGCAAGCACTTTATCGCTCCCGTCTGTCTCCACCGTCATTGCGAGCGCAGCGAAGCAATCCAGGCTGTCCCCGCGGAGGGATTCTGGATTGCTTCGCTGCGCTCGCAATGACGGGGTGGCGAGGCAGCCCCTCACCCCACCCTCTCCCCGTAAAGAACGGGGAGAGGGGGTGAGAGAGCGTGCTCCCCTTACTGCGCGAGAGACAGACTCACGCCGCGTGTTGATGCGCGGCGATGATCTGGTCGGCGGCGCGCCCCGTGACTTCGGCCATGTGGTCGAACTGGCGGGTGAAGCTGCCGGCGCCTGCCGTGGCCGAGCGCAGTTCGACGATCAACTCGCCGATCTCGGCTTCCGGCATCATGGCGCGGACGCAGTCCCATCCGCTCCAGCCGTCGCGGGTGTCGAAGCCGAGGATCTGGCCGCGCCGTGCCGATAGGATCGCGTTGATCTTGGCGGTGGCGTCGGTCGGGCAGACGATCTCGACCACGTGGATCGGCTCCAGCAGCACCGACTGGCATTGCGGCAGGCCCTCGGTGAGCCCGACCCGCGCCGCCGTGCGGAAGGCGAGGTCGGAGGAATCGACGCTGTGATAGGAGCCGTCGGTCAGCGTCACCTGCAAATCGGTGACCGGGAAACCGAGCGGGCCGCGGGCGAGCCCGTCGACGACGCCCTCTTCCACCGCGCCGATGTAGTTGCGCGGCACCGCGCCGCCGACCACCTTCTCGGCGAACTTGAAGCCCTCGCCGCGCGGCAGCGGCCTGATGTCGAGCACGACGTCACCGAACTGGCCATGCCCGCCGGACTGTTTCTTGTGGCGGCCGCGCTGGACGATCGGCTTGCGGATGGTTTCCTGATAGCCGATCGCAGGCGGATGCGAGGCGACCTTGACGCCGAAACGATCGCGCAGCCGCTCGCTCGCGACGCGCAAGTGCATCTCGCCCTGACCCCACAGCACGGTGTCGTGGGTCTGGGCGTTCATCACGAAGACGAGCGAGGGATCCTCCTCGTGCAGCCGCATCAGCGCCTGACCGAGCTTGACGTCGTCCTTGCGGTCGGTGGCCGCAACCGAGATCGCGAGCACCGGCGGAGTGGGCTCGCTGGCGGCAAGCGCTGCCGGCGGGGTCTTGCCGTTCGAAACCGTGTCGCCGGTCTTGATCGGGTCGAGCTTAGCGAGCGCCACCGTGTCGCCGGCTTCCGCCGCGGCACGCTTGGTGTCGTAGGCCCCGGTGACGGCGAGGATGCCGGAGATGCGGCTGACCCCGCCGGAGGAGGATTGCAGCGTAGCACCGTCGTCGAGATGGCCCGCGAGCATCCGCGTCAGCGAGAGCTTGCCGCCGTGCTGCGAATGCAGAGTCTTGAAGACGAAGCCGAGGACGTCTCTGGTCTCGGGAACGCCGAGACGCTTTGCGGTCTCCGCGATACCGGGCGCCTCGTGGCGCAGCGCTTTCATCAAACGCAGCACGCCGTTTTCGCGTGCGGCGGCGCCCAGCAGCACGGGGCAGATCAGCCCGTCGCGCAATTCGCGCGCGAGATCGTCGAACACGGCGTCGCGCGGCGGCTGGATGTCCTCGAGCAGCTGCTCCATCAGCGCATCGTCATGATCGGCGAGCTTCTCCAGCATCGAGAAGCGGGCCTCCTTCTCGCGATCGAGATCGCCGCCTTGGAGCGCGACGACTTCGGAGGCCTTGTGCTCGCGGTAAATGAACGCACGCTCCAGCGCGAGATCGACGAAGCCCTCGATCAGCTCGTCCTTCCAGATCGGGATCTGGCGCAGCACCAGCGGCACGCGCGAGGCGGGCTGGAGTATCTCGAGCGTCTCGCGGATGCGCTTGTTGGCGCGGTCGATCTTGTTGAGGAACAGGAAACGCGGGATCTTCAGTTCTTCCAGCTCGCGCAGAATGATCTGAAGCTGCGGCAGCTTCTTCTCGTCGGCTTCGCAGACCACGATTGCGGCATCGACCGCGGGCAGCGCGGCGCGCATGTCGTGGGCAAATTCGACGGAACCGGGACAATCGAGGAAGGTGTAGCTGTCGCCCATGAAACTCGTGGTGACGGCAGTCAGCCCGACGGTCATCTTGTGATGACGGGCCTCTGGCGCGGCGTCGCCGACGGAGGTTCCGGCGTCGACGCTGCCGGCGCGCGGGATTGCGCCGGTTCGCGCCAGGATGGCTTCGAGAAGTGTGGTTTTACCGCTTTGGAAAGGGCCCACCAGCGCGATGCACCGTGGACCTCGGGGACTTCTGACGTCTTGTCCCATTCGCCGCCTCCTTGGTGTGGAGCTCGGCCCATGATTGGGTCGGCAAACGCCGATGCTCTGCCCGTCCCCGAGATTTGGCAAGCATCAAACGTCGCTGCGGTGCGTCGTTGCCGGAATCGCGTCGGAGCGACGCGATTCGCACACGGGAGTTGTCAACGGCCCGGGTGGAGTTCCAGGCTCTCGAGGCCGGCGGCGACGTTGAGGCCGACCTGGCCCTGCACGCTGAGTGGCTGGAGCGCGATCGAATTATTGGAGCCGCCGACCAGCACGTTGCCGCCGAGGCCGACGCCGACCGATGCGCTGCCCTGCGCACCGGCGTAGGTGCCGGCGAGGTCGCCCGGGCCGAGCCGGTTCACCGGCGCGAACACGCCCCAGGCGAGTGCCGTTTCCTGGGTGATGCCGAGGTCGAGGCCCACCTTGCGGATCGTCGCGACGTAACGGTCGTCCGGCAAACCATCGACGCGCAGCACGCAGCCGAGATTGGTTACCGATCCCACGATGAAGCCTACGCTGGCGCCGCCGCGGCATTCGAGCACGCCCACCTGCACCATCCGGGACTGCGCGCTGGCGCCCACAACGGAGGCAACGAAGCTCGCAACGGCAAGCCCGGCGAGGAGGAGTGAACGGCGCATGAATATCTCCGGCGATGAATGTGATGCGAGCAGAGAGAGCGCCCCACCCGTGATGCGCGATGGTCTATGCCACAATAGTTTTGCGTGTGCCAGATCGAACGCGTCTAAAAGCGAGTTCGCGGAGAGAGCCCCTCACCCCACCCTCTCCCCGTAAGAACGGGGCGAGGGAGTGCACGAGCAGTGTGTCCCTCACTTCATGGGCCCATCGAACTTCAACGGGACGCCGCGAGCGCCCTTAACCTCTCCCTGCTCTTTGCGGGGGGAGGTCGGATCGCTTTGGCGCGCAAGTGCGCGCCAAGCGATCCGGGTGAGGGGCAGGGCACAGCATCGGCCCAAGCAATAGTCCATCCAACTTCACTCATCGAAGCACCCATAAAAAAAGGCCCGCGCGAAGCGGGCCTTTCCAATTTGCACTGTCGCGACAGCCTTACCGCAGATTGCCGCAGAAGCGCTGGATGCGCTTGCAGGCGTCTTCGAGGTCGGAGGTCTTGGTCGCGTAGGAGATACGGAACGCGGGGCCGAGGCCGAACGCCGAGCCCTGCACCACGGCGACACCTTCGGTCTCCAGCAGTTCGGTCACGAACGTCTCGTCATTGTCGATCACCTTGCCCGACGGCGCGGTCTTGCCGATGGTGCCGGCGCAGGACGGATAGACGTAGAAGGCGCCCTCGGGCCGCGGGCATTCGATGCCCTTGGCCTGGTTGAGCATGGAGACGACGAGGTCGCGACGCTCCTTGAACACCTTGTTGTTGGCCGGGATGAAGTCCTGCGGACCGTTCAGCGCCTCGACCGCGGCCCATTGCGCAATGGACGACGGGTTCGAGGTCGACTGCGACTGGATCGTCGACATCGCCTTGATCAGCTGCGCCGGACCGCCGGCATAGCCGATGCGCCAGCCGGTCATGCAATAGGCCTTCGACACGCCGTTCACGGTGAGCGTGCGATCGTAGAGTTTCGGCTCGACCTGCGCGACCGTGGTAAACTGGAAATCGTCATAGACGAGATGCTCGTACATGTCGTCGGTCATGACCCAGACGTGAGGATGCTTCACCAGCACGTCGGTGAGCGCCTTCAGCTCGGTCCTGGTGTAGGCAGCTCCCGTCGGATTCGACGGCGAGCACAGGATCACCCATTTGGTCTTCGGCGTGATCGCGCGCTCGAGCGCCTCGGCCTGGAGCTTGAAGCCGGTCGCGGCGGTGCAGACCACCGGCACCGGCTCGCCGCCGGCGAGCGCCACCATCTCGGGATAGCTGACCCAGTACGGTGCGGGGATGATCACCTCGTCGCCCGGATTGATGGTTGCCATCAGCGCGTTGTAGAGCACCTGCTTGCCGCCGGTGCCGACGATGATCTGGTTCGCCTTGTAGACGACGCCGTTCTCGCGCTGAAACTTGGCGATGATGGCTTCCTTCAACTCGGGAATGCCGTCGACCGCGGTGTACTTGGTCTTGCCGGCTTCGATGGCGTGGATCGCGGCCAGCTTGATGTTCGCGGGCGTGTCGAAGTCGGGCTCGCCGGCACCTAAGCCGATGACGTTGCGGCCCGCCGCTTTCAGCGCACGTGCTTTATCCGTGACCGCGATGGTCGCGGACGGCTTCACACGGTCGAGCGCAGCGGCAAGGAAGGACATCGTCATCTCCTGACAAGCGTCGTGAACCCTTTGGCTTCACGACTCCGATTGTGGGAATGAGCCACCCTAAAACGAGTGCCGTTGCGCCGCAAGAAACTTCGGTCCGATCCCGCAAAAGTTTACGTGTCTGGCGCGCATCAAGGCGTGACTTTCCGCAATTTTCCGCAACTTTGCCGGGCAAATCCCACATATCCGACAAGGCGTGTCCTCGGAGCAATTTTGCGCGCTTTCAAGACGCCCATGAAGCTGACGGCAGTCCGGCGCTTGAGAGACCAGCGGCCGAGGCGATCACGACCTTCAACCCTCTCACACAAATGCGCCGACCAATGCGGCCGCATTGACGCAAGCGTGAACTGAGTTGGATGGTCGCACGGAAATGATCTTCCGCCGCATTGCAATGCGGTAGGGTTTTCGAGTTTTTCTATTGGCCGGGTCTTGCGGCGGATTCGCATCGGCATCATTGTTTAGCCGCGTTGCGGGGCAACAAGCGCCGCGCCCTCCCGTCTTCCGGAATCATCCCTAGAATGTACAAGCTCTATTCGATGCAGCGCTCGGGCAACAGCTACAAGGTCCGCCTTGCGCTGGCGCTGCTGAACTTGCCTTACGAAGCGGTCGAGGTGGACATTCTGCGCGGCGAGAGCCGCACCCCGGACTTCCTGGCCAAGAACCCATCCGGTCAGGTGCCGCTGCTCGAGGTCGGCGACGATCGCTATCTCGCCGAGTCCAACGCCATTCTCTGGTATGTCGCCGTCGGCACGCCGCTCGCGCCGGAGAACCGCATCGATCGCGCCGACGCGCTGCAATGGATGTTCTTCGAGCAGCACGCGCTGGAGCCGAACATCGGCGCGGCCTATTTCTGGCTGTCGCTGGTGAGGGGCGGCCGCGACCTCCAGACTCATTCGCTGGAGGACTGGATGGAGCGCGGCTATGGCGCGCTCCAGGTGATGGAGAATCACCTCAAGACCAACGCCTATTTCGCCGCCCGCCAGCTCACGGTCGCCGACATCGCGCTGTACGGCTATACCCACCTCGCCGACCGCTGCGACTTCGACCTCTCGACCTTCCCGGCGATCCGGGACTGGCTGAAGCGCGTGGAAGCGGCCCCCGGCTTCGTCGCAATGGACTGGCGGCCGGCCGACATCGAGGACCCCGCCAGCATCGCCGCCGGCGCCTGAGGGGCGATCGCGCTCTGGCGAATAGCGGGCATAAGGGTCACCATTGCCGCAATCTCGCCATTTTCACCCGATTGGCCGCCGCAATATTGCCGATTGCAACAGTGAAATTGTTCGATGTCGCGGGTGATTCGATCGCGCGTTGAAGGATTTAGACCATGATTCGGGCGTCCGGCACGGCGGGCTTTCAAGGCCAACCCGCAACCGTTTCGTCTTCCCGGCTGACCAACGCGGTCGCGGCCTCGCTCGCCGTCGCCGCGCTCTCGCTGTGCCTGATCGTCACCCTGACGGTGCTGTCGACCAAGGCGACCATGGCGATGGGCCTGCCGGTCTGATTCCCGCTTCATCCTGGACACGCCTTCAAGGCGAAGCGTCGCCCGCGCCGACCGGCATCGCGACAGGATTTCGATGAAATCACCTGTGGTCATCGTTGCAATCACCCTGACCGCGGCCATCCTGGTCGCGGCGTCGCTGTTGATCTTCGTCGGCACGCGCAAGGGCCAGGGGACGTCGACGCTGAATGCGCCCGCGCTGCAACAACGTCTCAAGCACGCGCACTTGGTCTAAAATCATCCGAAAGCTTTGCGCATGAATCAAAGCGCACCTTAAGCACACCGCGCGAAACCGCATCGCACTGGCGCGATAATCAGTCAGTGTTGCCGCCTTACCGCGTTCAGGGAGGAGCGAGACAGGCCCATGCGGTTGGGATGGCGTGCGATCTCCGGTCCGGCGCTGACGGCAGCGACTTTGCTGCTGGCGATGTTTTTCGATCGCTTCGTCCGCACTCCCTCGCCCGCGCCGCTGCTCGTCTGCATCGTGGCGCTCGCCGGCGCGCTCTCGGGTCCCGCTTCCGCCGTCGCCAGCGCAGCCATCGCCGTCATCGGCGCGGCACTGCTGCTCCTCAGCCGACACGGCGTTGCAGGTCTTACCACCGCGGATATGATCCGGCTCGGCGTCCTGGCCGCGACGGCCGCGGGCACCGCAGCCATCACCGGCCTGATGCGCCAGCGGCTGCTCGGCACGTTTGCCGCCGAACGTCGGAGCCACGCCACCGCCGCGCGGCTGTCGGCCGCGCTCGACCAGGTCGATATCGGCATCGTGCTGCTCGATGCCGAGACGCGCGCCGAATTCATCAACCGCGCGTTCCGCGATTATTTTGCGGTGCCGGACGACATCGCCGACGATAAGCCGCCGTTCATCGCGCTGATGTATCATGGCCGCGACACCGGCGCGTTCGAATTGCCCGAGGACGAGCTCGGCACTTTCATCGCACAGCGCATGGAGATGGTGCGGATCGGCGATGCCACGCCGATCGACATCGCCTTGCGCAATGGCGCGGTGTTGCGCTTCGTCTGTGCTGCGCTGCCCGATGGCGGGCGCATGCTGAGCTACACGCCCGTGACCGACCTCGTGCGCCACACCGATGCGCCGTCTCGCGCCGACTACTACCGCTCACTGCGCGATCCCACAGGCCGCAAGCTGATCCGGTATCTGCGCGTCGCGGAGTGATGCGCGATTGATCAGCACGTCCCTCATCACGTATGAAGGACACCTCATCGATCGCGGGAATCCATATGTCGCTCACCATTCGCTCCGTCACGAGGCAGGACTACGAACAATGGCTGCCGTTGTGGGACGGCTACAACGCCTTCTACGGCCGCTCCGGTCCGACCGCGCTCTCGCCCGACATCACGCGCGCGACATGGCAGCGCTTTTTCGATGCCTATGAGCCGGTGCACGGATTGGTCGCCGAGAGCGACGGCCGCCTGCTCGGGATGACGAATTACCTGTTTCACCGCAGCACCACCGCGATCGAGCCGTCCTGCTATTTGCAGGACCTGTTCACGACCGAGGCCGCACGCGGCAAGGGTGTCGGCTCGGCGCTGATCCATGGCGTCTACGAGCGCGCAAAGCTCGTGGGATCGCCGCGCGTGTACTGGCAAACGCACGAGACCAACGTCACGGCGCAGCGCCTGTACGACAAGGTCGCCGAGCGTTCCGGGTTCATCGTCTATCGCAAGATCTTCTGATCCTCGCGATCGCGACGCCTGTGGATAACTCTGCCTGTCACCCGCGCGTAACATAGCGGGACTAGGCTGCAGCTGCGTCTGGTCAGCCCCCCGTCACCGATCAAGCGCCCCAAAGCGGTCCCCGTCAGTCGCCGCGTCTGACAGGGGCCGCATTTTTTTGTCGGCAGTCGTTGTCCGCAGTTCCTTGTCAGCATGGCAGCAACGCGGCGCGCGGCTTGCTGCGGCGGCGTACCGCAGTCACAATAAGCCCCTGCCCATCTCCGACAGGGATCTCCCATGGAAATTCGTAATCTCGGCGCCTCCGGCCTGCGCGTGTCTGCGGTCGGGCTCGGCTGCAACAATTTCGGCCAGCGCACGGATTTGGAGACCTCGCGCAAGGTGATCCATCGCGCGCTCGATCTCGGCATCACGCTGTTCGACACCGCCGACATCTATGCCGGCATGGGCGGTTCGGAAACGGTGCTCGGCACCGTGCTTGGCGACCGCCGCAAGGAGATCGTGCTCGCCACCAAATTTTCCAAGCCGATGGCGACCGACGGAACCAAGCAGGGCGCTTCGCGCCGCTACATCATGAACGCAGTCGAGGCGAGCCTGACGCGGCTCAAGACCGACTACATCGATCTCTATCAGCAGCACGATTACGACCCGCTGACGCCGATGGAGGAGACGCTGCGCGCGCTCGACGATCTCGTCCGTCAGGGCAAGGTGCGCTACATCGGCAATTCCAACTTTCCGGCCTGGCGCATGGCGGAGGCCGAATTCACCGCGCGCGCGATGAATGTCAGCCGCTTCGTCTCCTGCCAGGACGAATACAGCTTGCTGGTGCGCGACATCGAGAAGGACCTGCTGCCGGCCGCACAAGAGTACAAGCTCGGTCTCCTGCCGTTCTTCCCGCTCGCAAGCGGCCTCCTCACCGGCAAGTACCAGCGCGGCGCGGCCGCCCCGACCGATACGCGATTCGGCAAGGTCCCGGCGTTACGCGACCGCTATGTCACGCCGCGCAATGAGGACATCGTCGAGAAGCTCACGGCATTCGCGAAAGCGCGCGGGCACAGCATGCTCGAGCTCGCCTTCTCCTGGCTCGCCGCGCGCCCGCAAGTGTCGAGCGTGATTGCCGGCGCCACCCGCGTCGAGCAGGTCGAGGAGAACGTGAAGGCGATTGCCTGGAAGCTCAGTCCGGAGGAGATGGCGGAGATCGACAAGATCACGCTGGGCTGATCGTTACGGCGTGGCGCGCTACTTGGCGCCGCGCCCCACCGTCTGCATCACCTCGAAGCCCTCGAACTGGGGATGGCCGAGATAGGTCGGCTTGGTATCGCCGGCCCGCGCATGCGCGGCACGAAAAGCATCCGATTTGGTCCAGGCCTCGAACGCCGCATGGTTCGCCCACACCGTGTGCGAGGCGTACAGCGTGTGGTCCTCGAGCTCGGGGCCACGCAGCAGATGAAACTCGACGAAACCCGGCACCTTGTCCAAATGGGTATCGCGCGAAAGCCAGACCTGCTCGAAAGCGGCCTCGGAGCCCTTGGCGACGCGGAAGCGGTTCATGGCGATGTACATGGATGATGGTCTCCTGATGTTCGCTCATCATGTCGTCATTACGGGACGCGCCGCAAGGCGCGGGCCCGGAATCGCAGTTTAAGCAACCAGCCCCTTCATCGGCCGTGCTCCCGCACTGTCCGGAAACACCGTCTCGGCCAGCACGCGATCGGACAGGCCAAACTGGCCCTGCAGCACGCCTTTGATCACGGAGCGCAGGTCGGTGGTGGGCTTGAGATCGCGGGCCTCGAAGAGATTGGCGGGCTTGAGACCTGGCCAGTCGGCGACGACACGACCGCCCTTCACCGCGCCGCCGGCGAGCAGCGCGATCGTTCCCGTGCCGTGATCGGTGCCGTCGGTGCCGTTGATGCGCGCGGTGCGGCCGAACTCGGTCGCGACCACCACGACGGTGTCGCGCCAGCGTTCCCCTAAGCCGCTTTCGAATTCGGCGAGCGCGCCGTCGAGCCCGCCGAGCAGGAACGCAAGGCGACCGATCGGCCCGCCTTCATTGGCGTGCGTATCCCAGCCATCGAACGCGAGCGCCGCGATGCGCGGGCCGTCGTCCGACGCCATCAGTTTTGCGGCGCCACGCGCGACCTGGCGCATCTGCGCGACCGCATTGCCCGGCTTCGGCTTCATGTCGTCGCCGCTCGCGGCCTTTTCCAGCTGAAGGCCCTGCGACAGCACGGCCGCCAGCGCGGGATCGCGGTGACGATAGAGCTCGACCAGACGCATCGCGGTGTCGTCGTCTGCTTGCGGCAGCGCCACCGGCGCCCAGCCGACGGTCGGCGCATTGCCGCGCAGCACCAGCGGCGTGGTCGGGCCGACGGCAAGAGCACTCGACACCCGCTCGCCGCGCGGCAGCGCCTCCAGCGCGCGGTTGAGCCAGCCGGATTGCACGCGACCCGGGCCGGCATAGCCGCTTTCGAGCACGTCCTGGCCGTCGAAATGCGAACGGTCGCGATAGGGCGTCGCCACCGCGTGGATCACCGCGGCATGCTTGTCGCGATACATGCGTGCGAACTCAGGCATCGACGGATGCAGCGCGAAGAAAGCATCGAGCATGATGGCGGGATGGGCGCCGTCCGCCGTGAGCGCGATCGCCCCGTGCAGGCCGGCATAATCGGGATCGCCGACCGGCGCGACGGTCGAGAGACCATCGAGCGCGCCGCGCAGGATCACCACGATCAGCCTGGGATCGCGGCCGTCAGCCGCGCGTGCGAATTTCGGCAAGTACGCCCAGGCCGCGAACGAGGCGCCGCCGAGCAGGAGGCCGCGGCGCGAGGTGAGGAGCCGGTTCTCGACGCAGTCGATCATCATCATCTCCTCTGCATTTCCGGCGACATCAACAGCAGCGCCAGCGCCTGCTGCCGCGACTCCGCCCGTTCGATGGTGCGCCGCGTTTCGATCGAGGCCGCATCTGCGGCGGCAAATTCCAACAAATCGAGCGGATCGATGTTGGGCCCGAGCCGCGCGCCCATTTGCGCGGCGATGTCGAGGCGGAGCTTGATGCCTTCCGGCGCAGCCCACGCGGCGCTGGTGTCGGCGAAACCATTCGGGCCGGCCGGCGACCACAGCGGCTGGCCCAGCAGATTGAGGTTGTTGAGGTAGGCGCCGGGATCCTCCGGCACGCGCGCGAGCAACCGGCCGCTCGCGATCAGGAAATCATAGGGGCTGCGCATCTTCGTCAGCGGAGCCTTCCACGCCTCGTCGGAATCAACCAGTGCCGTTGCGAGCGCCTTGAGATCCCCGTCGGTCTTGATGAAGACATCACGCAATCGCGCCACCAGCGCCGGCGGCGGATCGTCAGCGACGAAGTGGCGGACGATTTTGGTGGCGATGAAGTTCGCGGTCGAGGGATGGCGTGCGATGTCCGCGAGTGCGGCTTCGCCTTGCGCAAGGCCGGTTGGCTCGTAGCTCTTGCCGAGCAGCATTTGCGACCCGGGCTGGTGCGCATTGACGTTGAACACGAACGAACCGGGCGCTCCCAGCTGTCCCTGCCGGCCGGCGAAGGTCCAGCCGGTGATGATGCGCGCGAGCGAGGTGACGTCGTCCTGCGTGTAGCCGCCGCCGACGCCGAGCGTATGCAGCTCCATGATCTCGCGCGCGAGATTTTCGTTGAGCCCGCGCTTGCGGTTCTGGCCCGCGCGCGAGTCCGGTCCGAGCGATTGCTGGTTGTCGAGGAAGAACAGCATCGCCGGATGCTGCTCCACCGCTTTCAGCATGTCGGCGAAACGCCCGAGCACATGCGGCCTGATCGCCTCGCGCTCGAACGCGCCGGCCCATATTCGCGCCAGCTCGCCCTTGCTGGCGGAGATGCAGAAATGGTTGGACCAGAACACGACCAGACGTTCCGTGAAGCCGCACTCGACCAGGGTCGCGCGCTGCAACCGCGCCAACGCCTCGGCGCGAAAGGTCTTTTGGATGACGTTGAGCGGCTGCGGGGCGGGTTTTGCGGCAGCCGGCGCGGCCGCGTTGGGCTGCATGGTGTCCGGCTTCGCCATATTGTCCGCCGGCTTATTGTCGGTCGGTTTGTTGTCAGTAGGCTTGGCCTCGGCCATCTGGCCGGCGATCTCGGTTGCCGCAGCGTTCAGCGAGAGGTTGCGGCGCAGTCCGGGTTTCTGATCTGCCGGCGCTTGCGGCGGCGCTTCGGTCGGCGCGCCGGCTTTGGCGGCGGCCTCGCGCGCCTGCTTGACCTGATCCTGATAGGCAAACACCGCCTGCCCGAGCTGCGGCGTGGATTGCAGGCCCGGCGCCTCCAGCAGCACAGCGATAGGACGAGCCAGTTCCGCCTTCACAAAACCGCGAGGATCGGAGGCGGCGTTGATGAGATCGCCGGATGCGCCACCGCGAGCGCCGAAGCCGAAACGGTTGAGCGCGACGAGCGCGGCTTGGGAATCGCGGGCCATCGATGTGTCCTTCGCGCGTTGCCAACCGCTTTCCTGATACGTGCGCGAGGCGTAATATACCGCAGGGGGAGATGAACCCGACATGAAAATGACAGCACGGCTTTTGCGCAAATCATGACAAATCCGCAAGACATTCCAGTGCAGGAACCGCGCCGCCTCGCCTGCTCCCGCTGCGGCGCCGAATTCGGCTGCGACCTGTCGGGCACCTGTTGGTGCGCGGAAGAAACGGCGCGGCTGCCGATGCCGGTCAAGGGCGAGGATTGTTTGTGCCGGGCGTGCTTGCGCGAGGCGGCGGAGGCAACGTAATCCTCCGCGTCGTCCTGGCGAAAGCCAGGACCCATTACACCACGGAGTTGTTTGGCGAAGATTCGTCGTTCGGGACGTCTACCGAACGCCGTCGACAGATTCCGCGGTATGGGTCGTGGCTTTCGCCAGGACGACGCTGAGGAGAGACAGCTCGCGACAACTACACCGCGTGCCCCGGCGATCTCCGAGCCATTCCATCAAACCCATCCAGCAGCTTTTCGCGCCAGGCGTAGACCGGGTCGTCCGCTTCCAGCAGCTTGAACGGGCTGGTCACGCGCGCCCACTGAAAACCACCGAACACGATGTAGTCGGCATAGTTCGGTGCGGCGCCGCCGATGAAGGGCTGCTTCTTCAGGGCCTGCCGCATCGGCTCGAGCGATTTGCGGAAGGCGACCACGCCGGCATCGCGGCCCGACATCACCTCTTCCAGACTCTTGCCGAAACGCGCCTCGCGCGACTGGCGGAAATAGGCGGCGTCCACCGCGTCCAGATTCTTCGGAATGTCGGCGATGATCAATGGAAAGATGCCGCCGACGATGGCGATGTCGCCCCAGGCATTGAGCATGCGCGCCATGGCGCGGCCGCCCTCGCCGCCGAACAGCGACGGACGGTCCGGAAAATGATCCTCAAGATAATTCGCGATCGTCCAGGAATCGACCACCGGCTGGTCGTGATGCAGCAGCACCGGAACCTTCTCCGAGCCGTGCGGCGCGATCGCGCTCTTCTCGGTGAAGCGCCAGGGCAGCGTTTCCGCCGAAAGGCCCTTGTGCGCCAGCGCCATCCGCGTGCGCCAGCAGAACGGGCTGAACGGTCGCGAGGGATCGGTGCCGACAAGTTCGAACAGTTTGAACGACATGAAAGGGGTCTCCCGGTATTCCGTCATTGCGAGCGAAGCGAAGCAATCCAGGACTGCCGCCGCGGAAACATTCTGGATTGCTTCGCTTGCGCTCGCAATGACGGATGTGGCGGGAGCTAGCGCCCGTTCGTGCGCAGCAGTCTCTCGCCGTCCTCCGTCACCGCGATGACCAGCCCCATTCCGGGCAGCGTCTCGCGCGCGACATAGCCGCGGTCGGCGGCGTCTTCCCAGATGGTGAGGCGCGGACACGAGGTCTTCCAGGTCGCGATCACCTCGGCATAGGCGCGCGGCTCGCGCGCAACCCATTCGACGAAGTCCAGCACCAGCGGGTCGGCAGTCTCGCTCATTGCAAACCTCCCTTGTCGAAGGCGGCCAGCACGGGCGTGCGGACCAGCAGCCAACCGCCATAGGCGATGTAGTAGCAGGCGATGGTGGTGATCAGCTTCATCGACCAGGCCACGAATTGCTGGTCGGTCATGGCTTCGAGGATGCGCCGCGCCAGCGTGGTGCCGAGCATGGATGCCGCGATCGCGACCCCGGCGAGCACGGGGTCGAGCGTCGCCGCCTGGTCGATGATGCTGCCGAAATAAATCAGCTTGGTGAAATGGCTGACGAGCTGGCACATCGCCTTGGTCGCCACCTTCTCGCGCCGGCCGAAATCGCCGCCGAGGAAGAAGGTGTCGAGCAGCGGCCCCGACACGCCGGTCATCAGCATGAGGCCCATGCAGATCGTGCCGTAGACGGTGCCCTGCCAGAGACGGTCCGGATCCGGCTTGATGTTCGACGGCAGCAGCCGCGCCATGAACGGCGTGATTCCGAGCAGCAGCAGCGCGACCGGCTTGTCCGGCACGTAGCGCGTGAGCAACCACGCCGCAAGCGCGACGGCCGCGCCGACCATATAGTTCGCGACCGGCCGCCAGCGGATATGCGCGCGCCAGAGAAAGGCGCGCCAGCCGTTCGAGGCCATCTGCGTGATCGCATGCAACACCATCGCTGTCGGCAGCGGCATCAGAGCCAGCAGCACGCCGATCAGGATCAGCCCTCCCGCCATCCCGAACAGCCCCGACAGGAACGCGGTGCCGACCATCAGCAATCCAAGGGCAGCGATCATGATGGGCGTCACGCAAAAATCTCCGATTGGCCTTCTCCCCGCTCGCGGCGCGAAGCGAAGGGAAACGTGCCCCGCTTGCCCCGTCTACGCAAACTGAGTTATCTTGGCCTGGCATCAGCTTTCCTGAGGGTTGGTCATTTGCGGCGCTTGCTGTTTCTCAACGGCATCAAGGCATTCGAAGCCGCGGCGCGGGCCGGCAGCTTTGCCGCGGCCGGCCTTGAGCTGAGCGTATCGGCGGCGGCGGTCAGCCGCATGGTGCACATCCTGGAAGAACGGCTCGGCGTCGCGCTGTTCGAGCGCAAGGCCAACAAGCTGCTTCTCACGCAGGCGGGCCGCGCCTACCAGAGCGGGCTGACGCCGATCTTCGACGCGCTCGCAAGCCTCACCGCCCAGGTGACGGCGCCCTCGAGCGTCCGCGTGCTCACCATCGGCATCGGCCACACCTTTGCGATGCGCTGGCTGATCCCGCGCCTGTCGGAGTTTCGCAACGAGGAGCCCGACATCGAGGTGCGCTTCACCACCGGCGGCGCGTCGGTGCCGTTCGGCGAGGACTGGAGCTGCGGCATCCAGCTCGGGACCGGCGACTGGCCGGGGCTGGTCGCCGAGCCGCTGTTCGCCGGCGACCTCACACCGGTCTGCGTGCCCCGCCTCGCGTCCTCGCTGAAGCGCCCGGCCGATCTTAGGGGACCGAGCCTGATCCGCGTCGCGCATTCGCCCGAGGACTGGCCGATCTGGCTCAAGGCCGCGAACCTCGCGCGCATCAACGCGCGGGGACCGGAGTTCCAGTTCTACGGTCAGGCGCTTCAGGCTGCCGCCGACGGGCTCGGCATCGCCATGGGCATTCGGCCCTATATCGACGACGATCTCGCCGCCGGCCGGCTGGTCGCGCCATTCGATCTCTCGGTGCCCAAGGGCATGCGCTGGTATTTGCTCTATCGCAGCTTCCAGACCGAGCAGCGCGACTTTGCCGCGTTCCGCCGCTGGATCATGCGCGCGGCGTCGGAACCGGCCGCCCGTCCCATCCGGCGGACCGGCCGCACCAGCCCGCGGAACTGATCATCCACACGAACAGGTTTGCTGAAGCCGCGCGCCCGGAATGCGGTGCACCTCTCCGCTTGCTTGCGGGGGAGGTCGGCGCGAAACGCCGGATGAGGGTTCCCTCCACGTTGGGGAATCTCTCTGTGGAAACACCCCCGGCCCAACCCTCGCCCGCAAGCGAGGGCTTTGCGTAAATCGCGAATCTGCGATTCTCTAAGAGACATCTGAAGAGGATCTGGGGATGGCA
>NZ_JBVVPQ010000067.1:0-25950 GCF_055811695.1 Bradyrhizobium sp. MI1.3
GGATGCGGGAAGATTTCGGGACGTAGGGAAGGCGGGCCCACAATTTCGGAGTCGTCCTGGCGAAAGCCAGGACCCATACCGCGAGGTCTACCGATCTTGCCGTAGTAGCAGTACCGAACGACAAGTCTTCGCCAAACTACTCCCTGGGGTAATGGGTCCTGGCTTTCGCCAGGACGACCACATGAAATGTAGTGCGCCGCTAATGCTTCTGCCCGTACAGCACCGGCACCGCCGAATCCACGATGACCTCCACGAGGCTGGTCCCTTCGAATGCCATTCCGCGCTTGAGCGCCTCGCCCAGTTCGGCTGCCTTGCTCACCCGCACCGCATGGCAACCCAGGCCCTCGGCGAGCCGGACGAAATCGATCCCCGGCAGTTCGAGTCCCGGCACGTTCCTCACCTGCATCACCTGGCTGAACGAGCGCATCGCGCCGTAGCCGGAATTGTTGATGACGACGATGGTGAGCGGCAGCTTGCGCTGCGCGGCGGTCCACAGCGCCTGGATCGAATACATCGCCGAGCCATCGCCGATCAGGCACACCGTGCGGCTCTTTGGTTTGCCGAGCGCCATGCCAACCGCGGCCGGCAGCGAGTAGCCGAGGCCGCCGCTTGCCATGGTGTAGAAACTGTCCTGGCCGCGCATCGGCATGAACTTTTGCATCGCCGGCCGGTGCGAGGGAATTTCCTCGACCAGCGACGCGCCGTCCGGCATCGCCTGCGACAGCGAATGCAGCAGGAATTCGACCGGCAGCGGATCGGCGGCCTGCGGGGCCGGTGGCAGCGTTCGCCCCTTCGGTGCGGCTCGCTGGCTCTCCGGCAGGAGGTCGAGCAGCATTGTGAGCGCCGGCTTCATCGTCGCGATGATGCTGGTTCCGACCGGCGTCACCGCTGCGGCATCCGGGTCGTCCGTGATCTGGAAGATCGTCGCGCCGCCGTCGAAGATCGCGGCGTGGCCTTCGACATGGAAGGTGAACACCGGCGCGCCGATCACGACGACGAGATCGTGCTCGCGCAGGGCGTCCGACAATTGCGCCGGCGAGGCATGCAGGAAGCCCGCGAACTGGGGATGGCGTTCCGGGAACGAGCAGCGCGCCGAAAACGGGCTGACCCAGACGCTGGCCCTGGCCTTCTCGGCGACGCGCACCATCAAATCGACCGCCCCCGCGCGATCGACGCC
Source organism: Bradyrhizobium sp. MI1.3 (assembly GCF_055811695.1). NCBI lineage: Bacteria > Pseudomonadati > Pseudomonadota > Alphaproteobacteria > Hyphomicrobiales > Nitrobacteraceae > Bradyrhizobium > Bradyrhizobium sp. MI1.3. The sequence continues at coordinate 1,178 of NZ_JBVVPQ010000067.1, forward strand.
GGGGCCGACGACGAGGGCAGGGTGCTTGGCCGAACCGAGCGCGGTGACCAGCGCCTTCATCGCGTCAGCCTCGGGCGCTATCTCGCGGCTGACCTTGCGGGCTTCGATGGGAGCTGCGGCATGCGCCCAGTCGTCGACCGGGATCGATACGAAGGTGGGCCCGCATGGCGGCTGCATCGCGGTGTAATAGGCGCGCGCGATCGCGGCCGGCACGTCCTCGGGCCGCGCCGGCTCCACGCTGTACTTCACATAAGGCCGCGGGAATTCGGACGCACGCTCCGCATAAAGGAACGCCTGCAACGGGAGGATCGAGCGCGCCTGCTGGCCCGCGGTGATCACCAGCGGGGTCTGGTTGCGATGCGCGGTATAGATGTTGCCGAGTGCGTTGCCGACGCCGGCGGCCGAATGCAGATTGACGAAGCCGGCATTGCGTGTGGCCTGCGCGTAACCATCGGCCATGCCGACCGCGGAGGCCTCCTGAAGCGCCAGCACATAGTCGATGTCGTCGGGCCAGTCGCTCAGGAACGGCAGCTCGGTCGAGCCGGGGTTGCCGAAGACGCGTCTGATGCCGAAGGAGCGCAGCAGGTCGAGTGTCGCCTGCTTGACGGTGACGGATTTGCTGCCGCTCTTGCCGTTTTTGGACATGGTTTCCGTTCCCTGATGTTTATCGGCTATCAGCCCCACCGTCATTGCGAGGAGCCCTTGCGACGAAGCAATCCAGACTGTTACCGCCGAGGGACTCTGGATTGCTTCGCTACGCTCGCAATGACGAGGAGGAAGCAGCAGTGTATCACCACACCGCGGTCCCCTTCATCGTCGGCTGCCCCTCCGCGTTTGCCGTCCACAGCTCCATGCCCGCCTCGGTCTCATTGGCGTTGATGGAGAGCTCGCTGCCCTCGAACAGCGGCTGCACCCCGCGATAGATAAACTTCTTCGGCGGCTTGCCGCCGCGCAGCTTCGCGGCCATCTCGATGATGAACGTGGCCTGCAACGGCCCATGGAAGATCAGGCCCGGATAGCCCTCGACCTTGGTCACGTAGTCGCGGTCGTAATGGATGCGGTGGCCGTTGAAGGTCAGCGCGGAATACCGAAACAGCAGCACGGGATCCGACACATGCGTCTCGCGATGCTGCGCCTTGGGCGGCGGAGGCGGGGCCTTTGCCGTCGCGTACGTCGTCGTCATCTCGCGATAAACGATGTCCTGCCGCTCGCGGATGGCGATGCCGCGCGGCGAGGAGATGCTGTGCTCGACCGAGACGAAGCACAACGTGCCGGTCGAGCCTGATTTCACCTGCACGTCCGCAATGCGCGATGTCCGCGTCGATTCGTCGCCGACGCGCAGCGGCTGCAAAAATTCGATCTCGCCGCCGGCCCACATCCGGCGCGGCAGCGGCACCGGCGGCAGGAAGCCGCCGCGGGTGGGGTGGCCGTCGGGCCCGAGCATCGACATCGGAAACACCGGCTGCGCCAGGCACCAATGCACCGTGAACGGCGCCGCGTCGCCCGGCTTGGGCGCGCCGACCTCCTGGAACAGCGTCGCGCGCAGACCCTTGACGAGCTGCGCGGTGATGGTGTCGGTGGCCTCTTCGCTGCGGCCGATCCACTGCCTGAGATGGTCGATGTCGAGCTTCTCGGTCATGACGCCTCGCTCTTGTTATTTCCTGGATTGGGGATTTTCGCCGATCCCCGGCACCGCACCATAGCTGCGCGTCTCGCCGACAATGATCGGCGCCGGCGCGGGATAGCTGATGCGTCCCTGCGGCGTGTCGACCTCGATGCGGCGCAGATGCGGATGATTGGTGAGGTCGGCCATGGTGTTGACCTCGGCAAAGGCGATGTCAGCATCGGACAGCCGCTTCAGGAGCTCGTCGCGCGTCATCTTGCCGAAGGCATCCGCCACCGTCTTGTCGGTGAAGTCGCGGTGGCGCACGCGCTCGACCATATTGGCAACGCGGGGATCGGCGGGCAGATCCGGCTGCTCCAGCACTTTTGCGCAAAGCGTCTTCCACTCGCGCTCGCTCTGGATCGAGATCAGAATATCCTTGCCGTCGCTGGACGTGAACACGCCATAGGGCGCGATCGAGGGATGGCGGAGTCCCATGCGCTTGGGCGGATTGCCGGCTTCGGAGTTGAGCAGCGGCACGGTGCACCAGTCCGCCATCACGTCGAACATGGAGATGCGGATGTCGGCGCCCTTGCCGGTGCGTCCGCGCCCGATCAGCGCCTCCAGGATTGCCGCATGCGCAGTGGCGCCGGTCGCGACGTCGACGATCGACATGCCGACCCGTGAGGCACCGTCGGGATTGCCTGTGATCGAGGCAAGGCCGCTCTCGGCCTGGATCAGCAGATCATAGGCCTTGCGGTGCGCGTAGGGACCGTCGTCGCCGTAGCCGGTGATCGTGCACGAGATCAGTTTGGGATAATCCTTCAGCAGCCGCTCGCGCGAAAAGCCGAGCTTGTCCATCGAGCCGGGCTTGAGGTTCTGGATCAGCACGTCGGCGCTGGCGATCAGTCTTTCCAGTTCGGCGCAGCCTTCCTTGGTGGCGAGATCGACCACGGCCGATTGCTTGCCGCGGTTGAGCCACACAAAGTAGCTGCTCTGCCCCTTGGCCGCCGCGTCATAGCCGCGGGCGAAATCGCCTTCCGGCCGCTCGATCTTGATGACTTCCGCGCCGGCATCCGCCAGCCGCGACGAGCAGAATGGCGCCGCCACCGCCTGCTCGACCGCAATCACCCTGATCCCGTCAAGTGCTCCCATGATGGCTGCCTCAGTACGAGCGGGGCATGCCGAGGACGTGCTCGGCGATGAAGGACAGCACGAGGTTGGTCGAGATCGGCGCCACCTGATAGAGCCGCGTCTCGCGGAATTTGCGCTCGACGTCGTACTCCTCGGCAAATCCGAAGCCGCCATGGGTCTGGACGCAGGCGTTGGCCGCTTCCCAGGACGCATCGGCCGCGAGCATTTTTGCCATGTTGGCCTCCGCGCCGCAGTCGAGCCCGGCTTCGTATTTGCGCGTCGCTTCCTTCACCATCAGTTCGGCCGCGCGCATCGCGGCGTAGGCCTTGGCGATCGGAAACTGGATGCCTTGGTTCTGGCCAATCGGCCGGCCGAAAACGCTGCGCTCCTTGGCGTAGTTGGTGGCCTTGGCGATGAACCATTTGGCATCGCCGACGCATTCGGCCGCGATCAAAATGCGCTCGGCATTCATGCCGGAGAGGATGTAGCGAAAGCCCTTGCCCTCCTCGCCGATCAGATTCTCCGCCGGCACCTTCATGTCGGTGAAGAACACTTCGGTGGTGGCGTGGTTCATCATGGTGCGGATCGGGCGGATCTCGAGGCCCTTGTTCTTGGCCTCGCGCATGTCGACGATGAACACCGAAAGGCCATCGGTGCGCTTCTTGACCTGGTCCTTCGGCGTGGTCCGCGCCAGCAGGAGCATCAGGTCCGAATGTTCGGCGCGGCTGGTCCAGATTTTCTGGCCGTTGACGATGTAGCCGGCATTGCCGTCCTTGCGCGCAAAAGTCTTCAGCGAGGTAGTGTCGGTGCCGCTGGTCGGCTCGGTGACGCCGAAGGCCTGCAGGCGCAATTCACCGCTCGCGACCTTCGGCAGATATTTTGCCTTCTGCTCGTCATTGCCGTGCCGCAGCACGGTGCCCATCGTGTACATCTGGGCGTGGCAGCCGCCGCCGTTGCAGCCCGCGCGCTGGATCTCTTCGAGGATCGCGGCGGCCGCTGAAAGCTTCAAGCCCGCGCCGCCATATTCCTCGGGGATCAGCACCGAGAGATAACCGGCCTCGGTCAGCGCGTCGACGAAGGCCTTGGGGTAGCCCATCTCGCGGTCGAGCTTGCGCCAGTATTCGCCGGGAAACTGCGCGCAGAGCTTTGCGACGGCTTCGCGGATGTCGGCGTGATCTTCGGTGTGGTGTTCTTCACTCATGGGGTTTTCCCGTATGTGCGGCAGTTAGGATAACGCCGGCCGATCCTCTGGCGTTGTGAAAACAATGCCAGCCCCCTATGCTCATTTGCTATAGCGTATGGAGTAGCCTTCCAGGATTGGCAAGCATGGATTTCCGTCAGCTCAGGACCTTCAGTTGCGTGGCGGAGCTCGGCAGCCTCTCCAAGGCGTCCGACACGTTGCGTGTGGCGCAGCCGGCGCTCTCCAGGCAGATCAAGCTCCTGGAACACGAGCTGCGCACCGAATTGTTCACCCGCAACGGCCGCGGCATGGTGCTCACGGATGCCGGCCGCCTGTTGCTGGCGCGCACCTCGGGCATCGTGCGGCAGATCGACCAGATCCGCGACGATATCCAGTCGTCCAAGGGGCCGCCGTCCGGCCAGGTCGTGCTCGGCCTGGTCCCGACCGTGAGCTGCGTGCTGTCGGCGCGCTTCGCGCGGCGCTGCGTCGAAAAATTCCCGGGCATTTCGCTGCGCATCGTCGAGAGCTACAGCGGCCATCTGGTCGAATGGCTGCATCGCGGCGAGATGGATCTCGCCATCCTCTACGGCCGCTCCGCCGATCTGCATCTCAACGTCGAGAGCTTGGGGCGCGACAACATCGTCGCGGTGGGTCCGCGCGGTTGTGGCCTCGCGCGCAAGAAGAGCGTCGATATCGGCTGGCTGCTGCGGCAGCGGCTGGTGCTGCCCAGTCATTCCCACGGTCTCCGTGCGCTGATCGAGCACGCGGCGGCGCAACGCAAGATCAAGCTCAACGTCCAGCTCGAGGCGGATTCATTCCGCGTGCTCACGAGCCTCGTCGAGGAAGGCCTCGGCTTCGCGCTGCTGCCGCCCTCGTCGGTCCACGCCGAGGTCGCGGACGGGCGGCTGGAAACGGCCGTCGTCTCGAAGCCGATGACGCGCGAGCTCATATTCGCCTCTCCGATCGATCGTCCGGTCTCGACGGCCTCGGTTGCCGTCACCGCCCTCCTGCGCGAGGAGGTCGCCGCCTGCCGCAAGGACGGCGTGTGGGACATCAAATTGAGTTAGATGTGCCGGTGCGGTTTAGGACAGAAGGCCGTGTGCGACCCATCGCATGTTGTGCGAGCTGTCATGCCGGAATTTTATAGCTGGGTTCGTGCGTCGCCAGTTTGGCGCGCACGTGCCGCCAAAACCTCGTCATTGCGAGCGCAGCGAAGCAATCCAGCAATCTCTCCGCCGCGGCGGTCTGGATTGCTTCGTCGCAAGGGCTCCTCGCAATGACGGAGGATAGAGCTCAGGCCGGAATCCTCACCGGCAACGACTCATACCCCTTGATGAAGCTCGAATAGATCCGCTTGGGCTCGCCGACCACCTCGATGCGGTCGAAACGCTTCAGCATCTCTTCCCAGACGATCTTGAGCTGGAGCTCGGCGAGGCGCATGCCGACGCAGCGGTGGATGCCGAAGCCGAAGGAGAGGTGGGTGCGCGGCCGCGGGCGGTCGATGATGAATTCGTTCGGCCTCTCGAACATCTCCTCGTCGCGGTTGCCGGAGACGTACCACATCACGACGCGGTCGCCCTTCTTGATGTGTCTGCCGCCAACGTCAGTGTCCTGCAGCGCGGTGCGCCGCATATGTGCGAGCGGAGTCTGCCAGCGGATCACTTCGGGCACCATGGAATCGATCAGTTCCGGGTTGGCGCGCAGCCTGTCGTACTGCTCCGGGTTCTCGTTCAATGCCAGCACCGAGCCGGTCATGGTATTGCGCGTGGTGTCGTTGCCGCCGACGATGAGCAGGATGATGTTGCCCATGAGATTGTCGGGATCCATGAACCGCGTGGCGTCGTTGTGCGCCATCAGCGACAGCAAATCGTTGCGCGGCGCGGAGTTGACGCGCTCGTTCCAGAGCTTGGACATGTAGGCGTAGCATTCGTCCATCTCGCGGCGGCGCTCTTCGGCCGAGGCAACAATGCCGCTCTTGGGTAGCGCGGTCGCGACATCTGACCAGCGCGTCAGCTTGCGCCGTTCTTCCCAGGGGAAGTCGAACAGGGTGGCCAGCATCTGCGTCGTCAGCTCGATCGAGACGCGCTCGACGAAATTGAAGGTCTCGTTGCGCGGCAGATTGTCGAGCACGGTTTGCGAGCGCTGGCGGATCAGTTTCGCCAGTTCGTCCAGATGAGTCGGCGTGAACATCGGCGACACCGTCTTGCGCTGCGACGAATGACGCGGCTGGTCCATGGCGATGAAGCTCGGCCAGTCATAACCTTCCGGCACGTCGCGGATGCCGATGCCGCCGAGCGTCGAGTCAGAGGAGAACAGGCCGTGGTTGGTGTCGACATGCATGATGTCGTCGTACTTCACCACCGACCAATACGGCTCGATCGGCGCGTTGGTGCAGTAATGCACCGGCTCTTCCTTGCGCAGCCGCTCGAACCACGGCCACAGGGTGTCATCCTGGAACAGCCTGGGCGCGCCCGGGTGGAACTGCGCCAGCGGCGTCGCATAGGCCTCCTCGCGGGCCCTGCGCATGCGTTCGGCCTTGTCCACTTGAACCGGCGCTTGGATGTTCATGGTCGTAGCTCCAGTGTTTCTCTTTCTTCGCCTCTCCCCGCTTGCGGGGAGAGGCCGGAATTCGCGCACCGCGCGGATTCCGGGTGAGGGGGACTCTCCGCGAGTCGGCGGCTACTTTTCTCGCGGATAGAGCCCCTCACCCCGACCCTCTCCCCGTAGAACGGGGAGAGGGAGTAATCTCACGCCGCGATCTTCACCGGCAAGGTTTCGAGACCCTTCACGAAACTCGAATAGACCCGCTTGGGTTCGCCGACCACCTCGATATGGTCGAATCGCTTGAGGATCTCTTCCCAGATAATCTTGAGCTGGAGTTCGGCAAGCCGCAAGCCGACGCAGCGGTGGATGCCGAAGCCGAACGAGAGATGCGTGCGCGGCCGCGCGCGGTCAATGATGAATTCGTAGGGCTTTTCGATCGCGTCGGCGTCGCGGTTGCCCGAGACGTACCACATCACGACCTTGTCACCTTTCTTGATCTGCTTGCCGCGGAACTCGAAGTCCGCAAGCGCGGTGCGCCGCATATGGGCCAGTGGCGTCTGCCAGCGGATCACTTCCGGCACGAAGCTGTCGAGCAGCACGGGGTTTTCGCGCAGCTTGCGATATTGCTCCGGATGCTGGCTCAGCGCGTCAAGCGAGCCGGACATGGTGTTGCGGGTGGTGTCGTTGCCGCCGACGATCAGAAGGATGAGATTGCCGAGGAAGTTTTTCGCGTCCATGTCGCGCGTCGCGGCGCCATGCGCCATCATCGACAACAGGTCGCTCTTCGGCGGCTGCTCGATGCGCTCCTTCCACAGCCGCGCGAAATAGCCGGCGCATTCGGTGAGCTCGGCCTGACGCTCGTCTTCGGTGGCGACGAGGCCGTCGGGTCCGGGAATGGTGGTCGCGATGTCCGACCAGCGCGTCAGCTTGCGGCGGTCCTCCCAGGGGAAGTCGAACAGCACCGCGAGCATCTGCGTGGTGAGCTCGATCGAGACGCGGTCGACCCAGTCGAACACCTCGCCGCGCGGCAGATTGTCCAGGCACTCGGCCGAGCGCTTGCGGATGCTGAGCGCGAGATTGTCCAGATGCGTCGGCGTGAACATCGGCGCCACGGTCTTGCGCTGCGCCGCGTGGCGCGGCGGGTCCATCGAGATGAAGCTCTCGCGACGCAGTTCCGGATCGATGTCGCGGATGGTGATGCCGCCGAGCGAGGAGGCCGAGGAGAATACCGAATGATTGGTCTCGATCTCCATGATGTCGTTGTAGCGCGTCACCGACCAATACGGCCCGAACATCGAGTCCTTGCAATAGTGCACGGGATCTTCGCGGCGCAGGCGATCGAAATAGGGCCAGAACGTATCGGTCCTGAACAGCTCGGGGTCGCCCGGATCGAACTGCTCCAGCGGCAGTGACGTTGCGCGTGCGCGCAACGCGTCGAGCTTCGCCGCGCTTTCGATGGTCCCATGCATGACCGCTCTCCCTGACATAACCGCGCGTTCTCGTTGAATTCTGCGCTGCGGTATTTGATTTGCAATTACAGCCGGTTGTCTGCGCCGGAGCAAGGGCGAGTTTTGCCACATGGGTGTGAAGTAGCCCGGATGGAGCGAAGCGAAATCCGGGATTCGGGCGGCCACTGCCGCTGTCCCGGATTGCGCTGCGCTCCATCCGGGCTACCAGACATTCGCGAACGTGATCTCGCGCACGCCCACGGCTGCGAAAACGCGCCAAAAATTGACCGGAATCGAGCCAAATCGAACCCGCCCATCTTGGGGATCGACTAATCTCTGATCTATAGTTTGATCGAACCAGGTCCGCACCCCGAGGTTGCCACCGTGAACGATATGCAATGGACGCCCATCGGCTCCGAACCCTTACCCCCGCCGCTGCCGCCCACGGGGGTCGATTTCACCGGCAACCGCACCGAGTTTCGCAAATTGGTTACCAAGGGTGCCCTGCTCGAGCTCGTCACCTTTGGCTTCTACCGGTTCTGGCTCGTCACCGACATCCGCCGTCATCTGTGGGCGAACACTGCGGTCGACGGCGACGCCGCCGAATATACCGGGCGGGCCAAGGAGCTCTTGGTCGGCTTCCTGTTCGCGCTCGCGATCCTGGTGCCGATCTACCTCGCTTACTTCCTTGTCGGCATCGAGTTCGAGCGCTGGCAGGGCTTTGCCTCGACGCCGCTGTTCATCAGCTTCTACGCTTTCGGCCAGTTCGCGATCTTTCGCGCGCGGCGCTATCGCCTGACGCGGACGGTCTGGCGCGGCGTGCGATTCTGGATGGATGGATCGGGCTGGGCCTATTCGTTCCGCGCCATGCTGTGGGGCTTGCTGGTGTTTCTGACGCTTGGGCTCGCATTGCCATGGCGGGAGGCCTCGCTCGAACGCTACAAGATGCGGCACACCCATTACGGCGATTTGCGCGGCGATTTCGCGGCTGACGGCTGGACGTTCTTCAAGCGCGGCTGGTGGCTGTGGCTGCTGAGCCCGATCGCGATGGTGATCTTTCCGCTCGCGCCGTTCGTCTATGCCGAGTTCAAGGCGCGCGAGTGGCGCTGGTGGCTCGACGGTATCCGCATCGGCGATGTCAGCGTGTCCTCGCAACTTCCGCACAACGCATTTTACGGCCTGTACTGGAAGGTGATCGGCTGGTGGATGCTGCTCTCGGTCATCTTCGCCGCTTATGTCGGCGGAGCCACCATGCTCGTCGTCAAGCTGAGCGGTCTTTCGGTCGAGCAGGCGTTGGGGCCCGGCAATGCGGCCAAGAGCATCCCGACACTGGTGATGATGGTCGTCGGCTACCTCGCACTCGCCCTGGCCCTCAACATCGTCATGCGGGTCTATCTCCAGCGCGATCTCTGGGCCAAGGTGCTGGAAACGGTCGATGTGCACAACATCGCCGCCGCCGCGGACGTGCGCGGCAGCGCCGAGCTTGCCAGTGCGCTCGGCGAAGGCTTTGCCGATGGACTCGATGTCGCGGGATTCTGAGCTGTGAGTGACGTATTCGCCGAAGCCCCGGCGCAGTCCGCAAAGCCGACGATCTTCTTCGACGGCGTGTCGAGCCGCAGGCGGCAGGTGGCGCTGACGCTCAGTGACGCGCTCGAGATCCTCGAAGAGGGTGCGACGCCCGTTCGCTGGAACTATGCCGACATCCGCCGTGCCGACAGCCCGCCCGGCATTTTGCGGCTCGCCTGCGGTTCCGCGCCGCCGCTGGCGCGGCTGGAAATCCGCGACGCTCTGCTCGCCTCAGACGTGACCGCGCGCTGCATGCGGCTCGACGACCACCAGACTTCGCGCCGCGGCGTCGCAAAAATCGTCGGCTGGTCGATGGCTGCCGCCGTCTCCATCGTCTGCGTCGTGCTGTTCGGCGTGCCGCTCGCTGCCGACCGCCTGGCGCCGCTGGTGCCGAAACCGATCGAGCGGCGCATTGGCGATGCGTCGGAGGTTCAGGTGAAGACGATCTTCGGCCGCAATGCGTGCGAGGATGCGGCGGGGAAGGCGGCCTTCATCAAACTCGTCAATCGGCTGCGCGGTGCCGCCGGCCTCGACGACGATTCCATGACCGCGGGCGTGCTGCCGACCCCGGTGCCGAACGCGTTCGCACTGCCGGGCGGCAAGGTCTTCGTGCTGAAGGGCCTGCTCGACAAGGCCGAAAGCCCGGACGAGCTCGCCGGCATCCTCGCCCACGAGCTCGGTCATCTCAAGCATTACGACAACATGCGCGGCCTGATCTATAACGGCGGCACCTCGTTCCTGATCGGCCTGTTGTTCGGCGACGTCACCGGCTCGAGCGCCGTGATCTTCGCCTCGCGCAGCGTGGTCGAGGCTTCCTATTCACGCGAAGCCGAGACCGCTGCGGATACGTTTGCCATCGAGATCATGCACAAGCTCGGCCGTTCGCCGAAGCCCGCAGCCGAATTGATGTTCCGCATCACCGGCAAGGAAGGCGGCGGCCTCACGTCGATCCTGGCGAGCCATCCGCTGACCGAGGACCGGCTCGCGCGCATGACGAAGGAGGATCGCCCCGCCAGCGGCCCGCCGCTGCTGACGGATGCAGAGTGGCGGTCACTGAAGGGGATCTGCGGCAAGATCTGAATCTCTTGCCGCCGACGCGTCGGCCCCGCGCCAAATCATCGATCGGCGAGGAACGATCCCTCGGCGTGTGGTTATCCCCCGATAGACAGCGGGAATGTTCCTCATGGCTTACGGTCGTTTCGTCACGATGATCGCGGCTTCCACCGTGATCATGTTCGGTCTGATGTATCTCAACACCTTCGCTCTGGATCACGTCTGGTACAGCCAGACCCGGACGTGGATGGCGTTGCTGATGGGCGCCGTCATGGCCGCCGTGATGCTCGCTTTCATGTGGGGCATGTACAGGAACCGCACGGCGAACGTCGCCATTCTGGCCGCCAGCGCCGTCGTGTTTGCGGTTTCGCTCTGGCTCGTTCGAAGCCAGCAGACCGTGACCGACGTCGCGTATATGGAGGCGATGATCCCGCATCATTCCATCGCGGTTCTCACCAGCGAGCGCGCGCACATCAGGGATCCCCGCGTCCGCAAGCTGGCCGACGACATCATCGAAGCCCAAGTGCGGGAGATCGGCGAGATGGAACGGTTGATCGCCGACCTCAAGGAGAAGCCCGCGCCCGCGGATGCGAAGGATCTGCCGCCGCGGCCGCCGACCTGACGGAGCGGCCCTCGTATCACTTTGCCGGGGCGGCCGGATTGGTTGAGCCCGTGGTGACGCTCGGCGCGTTGTTCGGGCTGGTGGTCGTGGTCTGGGGACCGACATCGCGTCCATTGTAGAAGAAGACGGCCGCGACGACGGCGATCACGAAGATCGCGCCGATCGCCCAGCCCACCGGGCTGTTGAGGCGTGCTCTGTCTACTCTGCGGTCGTCATCCTGATAGGTCATCGTGCTCTCCATCGTAGAGCAGGAAAACCTTGCGCGAGCGAAGCTGTTCCTAATGTGACGCGGTTTGCAGGCCGACGCTTATCTCGTCCCGTAGGCGCGGTCGCCGGCGTCGCCGAGTCCCGGCAGGATAAAGCCGTTCTCATCGAGACCTTCGTCGACTGCGGCCGTCCAGATCGGGACGTCCGGATGCAGTCCGCGCAGCCGTTCGAGCCCTTCGGGGGCGGCGATCAGGCAGGCGAGGCGAATGTCCTTGGCGCCGCGCTCCTTCAGCCGGTCGATTGCGGCCACAGCCGTATTGGCGGTCGCAACCACCGGCGTTACCACGATCGCCAGGCGTTCGCCGAGATCGGACGGCGATTTGAAGAAGTACTCGACCGCCGCAAAACTGTGCGGCTCACGATAGAGGCCGATATGCGCAACGCGCGCGGTCGGCACCAAATCCATCATGCCGTCGACGAAGGTCGTGCCGGCCCGCAGCATCGGCACGAAGACCAGCTTCTTGCCGGCAATCTTGGCCGAATGCATCGTCGCCAGCGGCGTGTCGATAACGGTATCGGCGAGCGGCAGATCGCGCGTCACCTCGTAGCACAGCAGCATGCCGATCTCCTTGATCAGCTCCCGAAACGATTTGGTCGAGATCGATTTGTCCCGCACCAGGGTCAGCTTGTGCTGCACCAGCGGATGATCGACGATCGTGACGCCTTGCATGACGGGATGCTCTTGCTTTTGCCCTTCTCCCCTTGTGGGCGAAGGTGGCGCGAAGCGCCGGATGAGGGGTCTGTTTCCGCGAACTCGAACGAGAGACTAGAACACCGTGCCGTCGCTGATCACCTTGAGCGGCGGCGAACCGTCGGGCCGGCGCGCGAAGGCGATGGCGCGGCCCGCGGCCCAGGTGCCGCCTTCCAGAATGCTGGCGAGCGGCAATGTCTCAGGCGTGCGGCCGAGTTTTGCGCGGACCAGTTCGGCCAGGCGATCGAGCAGCGCCACGGTCAGCGCGCGCCACTCGACGACAAGCAGGGAGTCCACCGCATGCGCACGTTCGGCGTCGGCGGCGTCGCGCAGGCGCAGCACCTCGTGATCGACGAACAGGCCGCCATTGCGATACTCGGCAAGCCCGGTCAGGCCGTCGATGTCGGTCACGTCAATTCCGGCGCGCTGGAGCGGTTCGATCAGCGAATAGCTCAGCCATTGCGACAGCTTGTGCAGGGGCACGAGGCCCGAGGTCGCATCGCTGGCCTTGATCGCCGGATGGCGCCAGCAATCGCCGAGCGGAATTCCGGCAAGCTCCAGTCGAGACGGCCAGATCGGTCCGAGCTGGTTCAGCACTGCGGATAGGATCGCGGGCGCGGGAACCGCGCCGCCATTCGCCTGTGCCGCGATGTGATCGAACAGGCCGCCCGGCCGCGGCGTGTCGTGCGAGCCGAACACGTCGGCGCGCTCCGCCACCAGCTTGCCCAAGCGCCGCAGCAGATCGGTCCGCCCCTCGAGCCCGAGCAGCGGATTGGTGTCGCTCACTTGAAACGCCGAGCTGAGCGCGGCGAGCGGCAGTTGCGCGAGCACGTCGGCATCGGCCCTGAAGGGCGCGCGGGCATCGCGGGAGAAAAGACCGCTCGCATACATGTCGAGACTTGCAATCGCGAGTCCCTCCGACCGGCCGATCTCTTGTCGCGTCACAGCGTCGCGGTATCGCCACGCCGCACCCGCGCCGGCATCGAGCAGCACGCTGACGATGGCAAGGTCGAACTCCGCGCGCGCCCGCGCCGCGCGATCGGGCCACGACGCCGCGTCTGCAAGCCGCGCCCAACGGTCGACGCCGCCAAGCACAAAATGGCGCCACCGCGCATGGAACGGAATCTCCAGCGTCGGATAGGCCTTTCGCGTCACCGCGAGCACGGCATCAGCAACGCCGTCCATGCGATCGAGATCAACAGTGAAATGGGTGAGTCCGCCGGCAAGGCCGATGTCAAGTATCTCCCCGGCACGCGCGCGAACCGCTGCTGCGCTGAGCAGCGAACGGGCCTGCAATTCCAAAGCGTCTGCCATCAATCGATCAGTATTTTTCCAGCGAACGCCCGACAACGCCGTCGACGTCCTTCTCCGGCGCGATGTCGGTGGAGTAATAGCCGGCGGCCTTCTTCGCGGCGATCTCGACATAGGCGTCGGCGGGAATGAGCTCGGGCGGGATCGGCACGCGCTCGACGATGTCGATGCCCTGCGATGTCAGCGCGTCGTGCTTCATGTCGCTCATCGAGAGGAAGCGGTCGATGCGCTTCAGGCCGAGCCAGTGGATGGTATCGGGCATCAATTGTTGGAAGCGGGCATCCTGGACGCCGGCGACGCATTCGGTGCGCTCGAAATAGGCGGCGGCCGCATCGCCGTCCTCCTGGCGCTTGCGCGCATTGTAGACCAGGAATTTCGTGACCTCGCCGAGCGCGCGGCCTTCCTTGCGGTTGTAGATCACGAGCCCGAGCCCGCCCTCCTGCGCGCCGCGCGCGGATTCCTCGATGCCGTGGATGAGGTAGGGACGGCAGGTGCAGATGTCGGAGCCGAACACGTCGGAGCCGTTGCACTCGTCATGCACCCGGCAGGTGATCTTGGTGCGATGGTCCGGCAGCTTTGTCACATCGCCGAACATGTACACTGTGGTGCCCCCGATCGGCGGCAAGAACACCTTCATGTCCGGCCGGGTCACCAGCTCGGGGAACATGCCGGCGGTCTGCTCGAACAGCGTGCGCCGCAGCTCGGTCTCGTTGGTCGCAAAGCGTTCCGCAAGGCCCGGCAGATACCAGACCGGATCGATCGCGATCTTCACCACCGACACACTGCCATTGGCATGCACGACGTCGCCGTCGGCGCGCAGGCGCTTGGCGGCGAGCGCCTCGCGGATCTCCGGCAGGTCGAGCCGCGCGCGCGTTACCGCGATGCTCGGCCTGATGTCGATGCCCTCAGCAATGTCCTTGCCGAAATTCTCGGCGACGAGATGCCCCCAGGGATCGAGCGCGACGATTTTTGCGGGATCGCGCCATTGCTCGAACGGCCCGATGGTCGCGGCCGGAAAGGTGTTGGTGAGATCGGGCCTGCGAATCGGATCGAGCGCGCCGGCGGACACCGCGAGCGCGCGGTACATCGCATAGGAGCCGCCATGGCTGCCGATCACGTTGCGATCGGCGGCGCGCGATACCGTGCCGATGATCGGCCCGCGGATACGCGCGTCGGCTGCGCCCCAGTGGATCGGGAAGGCGGCTGTCCTGCCCGGCTCCGGATGGGAGGTGAGGCGGATGTGGTCGGTACGGTTCGCGCGGCTCATGACCAAACTCCCAAAAAGCCAACGGCCCGCCGCTCGGACGGGCCTGGCTCTGCGGCGTTGCCGATGCGGTCACCGGCGACGCAATCCAACATATTGTAGCGGCCAGCCACGACAGACAAGTTAATCGTGCTGCGCAGGGCAGGCGGCTTGCGGCCAAATCCCCATCATCACCGAGCCAGCAGGGGCTGCGTGAGAGCCACGCTACCGCACGGGCCGACCCCGGTGAGATCGCTGTAAGCCGATGAAGTAATTATCTTTTTCGTGCTTTCAAGGGGGCGTGCACGGATGGTGCGGCGGGCGTCGAGTTTCCGGACAAAACGTGTCATCAAACCAAACCTACAGATCGCCTTTGCCTCTGCCTTGGAGACCGCCATGCCCGCCGCCGCCTACATCGACCCTCGCAACGGAAAGCTCTATCCGCTGGACCAGCCGCGCTGGTGTTCGGACGAGCGCACGCCGCTGCTGGTGACGCCGGGGACGGGGATCTCGCGCGAGGACATTGACAGCCGGGCGCGCTCACTCTGGCGCTACCGGGCGGCGCTCCCGGTCGAGATCAAAACTCCGATCACGCTCGGCGAAGGCTGCACACCACTGGTGCAGCAGGCCTGGGGCGAACTGCGCCCGTTCTTCAAGCTCGAATGGTTCAACCCGACCGGCAGCTTCAAGGACCGCGGCTCCGCCGTGATGCTGTCCTTTCTTCGGCAGATTGGCGTCGACGCCATTCTGGAGGACTCGTCCGGCAATGGCGGCTCGTCGATGGCGGGGTTAGGTGCCGCCGGCGGCATGCGCGTGAAGATTCTCGCGCCTGCATCGACGTCACCGGCCAAGATCGCGCAGGTCCGCGCTTATGGCGCGGCGGTGCAGCTCGTCGAGGGCCCGCGCGAGGAATCGGAGGCCGAGGCCATCCAGCAGTCGAGCCAAACCTTCTATGCCAGCCACAATTGGCAGCCGTTCTTTCTCGAAGGCACCAAGTCGCTCGCCTACGAGATCTGGGAAGATCTCGGCTTTCGCGCCCCCGACAACGTCATCGTTCCCGTCGGCGCCGGCAGCAGCCTTTTGGGTTGCGCCTTTGGTTTCCGCGAGTTGCTCAAGGCGGGCCAGATCGCCAGGCTGCCGCGCCTGTTCGCGGCGCAGCCGCTCAATTGCTCGCCGATCGATGCAAGCTTCAAGGCCGGCGTCGACACCCCTGTCGCGCGTGAGGTCAGCAAGACCATCGCCGAAGGTACCGCGATCAAGCATCCGCTGCGCCTGCGCGAGATCATCGCCGTGTTGCGCGAGAGCGGCGGCGGCACCGTAGCGCTCACCGAGGACGAGATCGTCGCCGCGCTGCGGCGTCTTGCGCGGCAGGGCCTGTTCGCCGAGCCGACCAGCGCCAGCGCTGCCGCCGCGCTGGACAAACTATCCGTCGCCGGTGCCATCAAGGCGAACGAGACCACGGTCGCGGTCCTCACCGGCACCGGCCTCAAGGCCGCGACCATCGTTGCCGATCTTGTGCAATAAGGCGGTCTCTTCCGTTCTCCCCTTGCGGGAGAAGGTGGCGCGAAGCGCCGGATGAGGGGTTGCTTCTGCGGATTCGAAAGCCAAAGGTTCGCGCGTGGAGAGAGACCCCTCACCCGTCTCGCCGCTTCGCATCGAGCCACCCTCTCCCGCAAGGGGAGAGGGAAAGCGTCGCCTCATTCCTTCAGATCGTTGACACGCCTCACCCACACGCGCACATCGGCGAGCACGTCGGGCAGCGCCGCCTTGACCTCCTGTACGGTCATGCCGGCCTTGATGCGGGGATCGTAGAGCAGGTTGAGGATGTACTGGTCGTAGACGTCGAAATAGCCCATCGAGACGTTGTCGTTGAACATGGTCCAGGGCACGCTCGCGGTGTCGTTGATCGGGCCGAGCGATTGCAGCAGCTCCTCATAGGCGCAGTCGAGGAAGGTGAAATCGCCGTTGTCGACCGTGAGAATGACGTCGGAATGCTCGATCTCGAAATTGTCGTTCTTGCGGAAGCCGGACAGGCATTGCGGATCGAGCGAGGTGCGGATCTCGCGGGCCTTCTCCGCACCGTAGAAGCTCGAGATGGTGCGGAACAGATCGCGGTCGCGCACGAGCTTCACCCGCACATTCGCCGCCTCGCTGCTGTCGATCATGGCGATGTCGAGATGCTGCACGTGCTTGCCGATGTCGGCCACGACTTTTGCGAGCTGCGCCTTGCGGTCGGCGCGGTCGCTCTCGGCGAACACGCGCACCGGCCCGTCAAACTTGCGGATGCGGTCGACACGACCGGCAAGGTGATATTCGGCGCCGAACGCCGTCTTCAGAAAGCCATCGACGATCTCGCCGTCGGTAAAGCTCTTCTTCTCGGCGCGCTGACGCGAGACGATCGCGGGCAATTCCCCCGCGACGGCGATGGTAGCGGTGTCAGGGGCAAACGCGACGGTGGCGAGCGCCAGCAGGGCGATGCGAAAGCCGGACGAAGGCGGGGCTAATGCGCTCATTGCCAAGCGACGCTGCCGTATTCGCGTCGCGCGCACAAGACCGCATATCCACGCGCCCGTCGGTTCCTGCTAGTTGTTCAGCACGACCACGGTGGTGCCGACTCCGACGCGGCCGTAGAGGTCGGTGACGTCGTCGTTGGTCATGCGGAAGCAGCCCGAGGACACCGCCTGGCCGATCGTCTCCGGCTCGTTGGAGCCGTGGATGCGGTAGAGCGTCGAGCCCAGATACATTGCGCGCGCGCCGAGCGGATTCTCGACACCGCCCTTCATGTGGCGCGGCAGGTCCGGCCGGCGGGCCAGCATCTGCGACGGCGGCGTCCAGTCCGGCCATTCCTTCTTGGCGGTGATCCTGTGCACGCCGCCCCAGCGGAAGCCGTCGCGGCCGACGCCGATGCCGTAGCGCAGGGCCTGGCCGTTCTGGAGCACCAGATAGAGCCGGCGCTCCGAGGTGTTCACCACGATCGTGCCGGGGGCGTAATTGCCGTTGTACATGACGGTGGTGCGGGGGACCGGGCTCGAGCCGCCGCGGAAGAAATTCGGGCCGCCGCCCATGATGTCGCGCGAGTCGAACTCCTCGGCGAAGGCGCCGCCGGCGGTGGCCGACAGCAGTGCGATGGCGGCAATCGGCGCGGCAAAATACCGGATCATTGTTCCCCCAGCAAAAAATCGATTCAACTGAAGTTACAGGCCATATTTGCGGGCTTTCCGCAAGCCACGGCCCCGTGAGGGAGGCATCCTTAATGAAGGAAGTTACCAAATCGGCAACCGCGCCAGTTGGAAGAAAACGTTAGTCAAACCGGCGCATCGCTGCGCGGGGCAGGGCGGCGATGCCGGCTATTGCTTTGACGAGACGAGCGAACAATGATTGATCGGACGGATTGTTGGAACATTGCCGGTTGCGGGAGCTGATGGATGAACGGTGCGGAAAGTCTGGTGCGGACGATGGTCAAGGGCGGGGTCGACGTCTGCTTCTCCAACCCCGGCACCTCCGAGATGCATTTTGTCGCAGCGCTCGACCGCGTGCCCGGCATGCGTTGCGTGCTCGGCCTGTTCGAAGGCGTGGTGACCGGCGCCGCCGACGGCTATTTCCGCATGAAGGGCACGCCGGCCTCGACGCTGCTGCATCTCGGTCCCGGCCTCGCCAACGGCCTTGCCAATCTGCATAACGCCAAGAAGGCGAATTCCGGCATCGTCAACATCGTCGGCCAGCATGCCGTCTACCACATCGGCTACAACGCGCCGCTGACCTCCGACATCGAGGGCCTGGCCCGGCCGATGTCGTCCTGGGTCCGCACCTCGCCGGACTCCAAATCGGTCGCCGCCGACGGCGCCGCGGCGATCGCCGCCGCCAAGAGCGCGCCGCCGCAGATCGCGACCCTGATCCTGCCCGCCGACACCGCCTGGAACGAAGCGGATGGCATCGCGGAGGTTCCGGCCGAGCAGCAGCGCGCGAGCTATTCGCCGCAGGCGGTCGAGCAGGCCGCAAAAATCCTGCACGGCGACGGCGAGGGCACGCTGCTGCTGATGACCGGCAGTGCGCTGAGCGAGCAGGGCCTGGCGCTGGCCGAGCGCATCGCCGCCAGGACCGGCTGCACCGTGATGGGCCCGACCTTCCGTCCGAGAATGGCGCGCGGCCGCGGCCGCTTCTCGATCGATCGCATCCACTACGTGATCGACAACGCGCTGCAGATGCTGGCGAGGTTCCGTCACATCGTGCTGGTCGAGTCCGACGATCCCGTGGCGTTCTTCGCCTATCCGAACAAGCCGAGCATCCTCAAGCCCGAGGGCTGCGACGTGCATCGCATGACCTCCTGGGGTGAGAATTCGGTCGCAGCGCTGGAAGCGCTCGCCGGCGCGGTGAAGGCCAGCGCGAAGGACGTCAAGCCGCAGGCTTCGGCCGAACTGCTCAAGCCGACCGGCGCACTGACCCACGCCTCGATCGCCCAGTCGATCGCCTATGCGATTCCCGAGAACGCAATCCTGGTCGACGAATCCCTCACCACCGGCCGCGCCTTCTTCCCGCCGACGGCGGCGGCTGCTCCGCACGACTGGCTCCAGAACATGGGCGGCTCGATCGGCTTCTCGACGCCGCTCTCGATCGGTGCCGCGATCGCCTGCCCGGACCGCAAGGTGATCTGCATGGTCGGCGACGGCAGCGCGATGTACACGATCCAGTCGCTGTGGACGCAGGCGCGCGAAAACCTCAACATCGTCACCATCGTGTTCGCCAACCGCATCTACCAGATCCTGCGCGGCGAGTTCGACAATGTCGGCGCCGGCGAGCCCGGCCAGCGCGCCAACGACATGCTTCGCCTCGACCGGCCGACGCTGGATTTCGTGGCGCTGGCCAAGGGCATGGGCGTGCCCGGCCGCGCCGTCACCAACGCGGACGAGTTCAACAAGGCGCTGGCCGAAGCCGTCGCCGAGCCCGGGCCGCGGCTAATCGAAGTCCAGATGTAGGTCTGGTCGATCGCGCCGCGAATTCCGGCCTCATCCTGAGGAGCCCGCGTACGCGGGCGTCTCGAAGGATGGTGACAGGCGGGATACGGGCCTTCATGGTTCGAGACGCGCGTTCCGCGCTCCTCACCATGAGGGTCCGGTGACGGCGCATCGGAATGCGGGTGATGAGCCGGGGGCAAGATGCAGACCGAGCTGAACAAGGTGATAGCGGCGCTCCGGGACTTCTACGCCCACGAAGCATTCCTGTTCGAGAAGGACATAGGGGAGCGTGCCATCACGCACCGCTTCGCCGTGCATCTGGAGAAGCAATTCTCCGGCTGGTCGGTCGACTGCAACTACGACCGGCTCGGCGAGCGTACGCTGCATCTGCCGCACGGCACCATCGTCTCGACCGACGATCATCTGGGCAAGTCGATCTACCCTGACGTCGTGGTGCATCAGCGCGAGATCCCGAACAACCTACTCACCGTGGAGATCCGCAAGGCGAGCAATCACACCGCGCTCGACCACGACCAGCACAAGCTGATGGCGCTGACCGATGCGCATGTCTGGTTCGCCTATTGGATCGGCGTGCTGCTGGTGCTGGACAAGCACCA
Source organism: Bradyrhizobium sp. MI1.3 (assembly GCF_055811695.1). NCBI lineage: Bacteria > Pseudomonadati > Pseudomonadota > Alphaproteobacteria > Hyphomicrobiales > Nitrobacteraceae > Bradyrhizobium > Bradyrhizobium sp. MI1.3. The sequence continues at coordinate 21,409 of NZ_JBVVPQ010000067.1, forward strand.
TGTGACGATCTCGGAGGTCTATGTCGGCGGCGTCCTCGATCAGCCGCTGTCGCGCTGGTTCGCGACGCGGCTGGAGGAGGTTGGCCTCGGGACGGCGCGGTAAGGCTCGTGCCGAGATTGTCGCCTTCAATTCGGCTATTGGGTCGGGTCATAACCCAAGCGCGATCTCGGCCCATTTCAGCATGCGGTCGCTATTGAGGAATGACAGCACCGCCGGCTCCAGTGACGCGGTCGCGCCCGGTGCGAGCAAGGCCGTCGCGGCGACCATGTCGCAGCGTTGATTGAAGGCGAGTGAGAGCGCGGCCTTGGGGGTCCCCTCGACGCGATAGGCCCTGCTGCGGCCGCGCATCGGACCGACGACGATCTCTCGGCCGGCAGCCGTCGGCGTTGCCTTCCCAATCAGCGCCAGGTCGCCCATCTGTTCGAGGTCGCCGTCGTCGGCAACGCCGGTGGCGCAATTGCAAAAGCCGAGCTTGGGGCGAACGTAGAGCAGGACCTCGCCGCCGCAATCTTCGGCCTTGCAGCGAAACGCCTTTCCTTTCCCCCAGGGATCCGCGCCGAAAGGCCAGTCGATTTCCGTCCACACCGGGCGGACCTCGCCGGAGGCCGCTGTTGCGCGTGCCGGTTCGCCGGATCGCGATATCCAGAGCGCTGCGGCTGCGCAGAGCAGCGCAGTGGCTGCGCTGATTGCAACGAATTTGCTTGTCAGGCGCATGGAAGCTGACGCGGCACCTTTGCTAATTCTGAGCCATCAACTTTCGAGCGGCCGCGAGGTCTTCTCGCGACGAGTCGCCATTTCTCGCCGTTTCGACGATCTTCGCGTAGTACTGGCGGGCCTTCACAGTATCCCCCGCTTTCTCGGCCGCGTGAGCGGCGCCGATCGTCGCGCCAAAGCGGTTCGGCTCCTTGCGCATGGTGCTTTCGAACGCGACCAATGCCTCCGTCGCCATGCCGCGTTCGAGCAGCATGGTCCCGTAAAGCTCGCGTGCGGGGGCGAGCGGACCCGGCGTCACGATGGATTTTTCGGTCTTGTCTTCGGCATCGGCGGCAAGGCGCATCGCTTCCAACGCATCCGCCTGTTTCCCCAAGGCGTTGAGCTGCCAGGCTGTAGCGACCTGCCGCTGAATGTCCACGATTTCGGCCCAATAGGCGTCCTTGTCCTGCTGCAGCTTGTCCCGCAACTCCGCCAGCTTGGCGATGTCCGCCGCTGCAGCGTCTGCATTGCCGGAGCGCGCGGCGCCAAGGGCGCGAGCGAAATAGGTGATCGCATCGACATAGGCAAACCGGCTCGGCTCGACTTTCAGCGCGGCAGCGCCCTGCCAATCACCGCGTTCGACCATATAGCGCGCCTGGCTGGCCGCTATCGCGTAGGGTCCGGCGCGGACAGCCGGCGCATAGCCCGTGGTCGCAATCATATCCGCGATGACCTCGCTGGCTCGGCTGTCCTGCGCAAGCTGGAGCAGGGCGTAGACCATATAGTCGTCGGCATGCAGCTGCTCGCTCGGGTCCTTGCCCTCCTTGGCAGCCTTGGCGGAACGGCTATTGGCGTCGATGGATTCGTTCCAGTAGCCGACGCGCGTGAAAATGTGCGACGGCATATGCAAGGCGTGCGGTGCCGCCGGCGCGATCTCGGAATAACGCTTGGCAGCGTCGAGTCCTTGCTCTGCGATCGCCGGATAGTCATAGAGATGGATCAGGTAATGTGCGACGCCGGGATGCCGCGGCTGGCGCTTGAAGATCGGCTCCAGGATAGCAGCGCCCTTGAGCTGGTTGGCATAGGTCTTGTCGTTTGGCGACGCCGTGACGTTCAGCGTGATGGCGTAGGCGATCTGTGCCTCGTCATCATCGGGATAGCGCGCGGCGACGGCTTCGGTTGCCTTGAGATAGGACTGCGCGCGCTGGCCAAACGTCGTCTTTTCGTCGCCCGAATAGAAGGCCCACAGCGCGTCGATATAGTCACGTTCGCGTTCGCTCTTAACGCCGAGTGCCTTGGCCTTCTGCAGCGCGGCGAGACCTGCGGTGAGGTTTTCCTTCGGCGCGGCAAAATGCGGATTGTACAGCAGGCTCAGGGCAATGCCCCAATAGGCGATCGCGCATTCCGGATCGGCCTGCAGCGTCTCCTCGAAAATTTCCTTTGCGGGCCGGTACCAGAACGAGTGCTGATAACGCATCCCGCGATCGAAGCGGCGCTGCGCCACCTCGTTGCAGGAGGTCTGGAAGTGCACCTTGCCAAATTGCTCATCGGTCCCGTCCTCCGCGCGTGCGGCAGGCGTGCCGGAAATCGAGCCTAGGGCAGCGAGGGCGAGAAGTGAGACGGTTCTCAAGGCGAGCGCGCGCATCGGCCCCTCCGTTTTCTGTTCAGAATAAATCTGGTCAGATGGCGCCGATAAAACCGAGGGCGCCGAAGTTCGTATTGCTGAGATTGGCAATGGCAATTGTTGCTAAAGGATTTCTCCATTCGAGATGCGAGTCAACAGGAAGCGGACAGATTTGCGTTAGGGAAGCACGCCTGCCAGGATCCATCCGCCCGCCCGTCGAGGCGAGTGGGCCACAAGGCCGCTCGCACGACGAGCGGCCTTGCATCATCGTCCGTCACCCGCTCAATGCAGCGGATCGCCCTGGCCGAGCGCGTAGGCGACGAGGTCCTTCAACGCGAAGCCGGAGCCGGTCACCGGCGTCCATTGCGGGTCGAGCGACAGCACGGAGGAATTGTCTCCGAACATCATGCCGAGGAAGACCTCGGCGACGATGCGACCGCCGACCGGTCCGAGCTGCGGTGTCCTGACCGTGGCGGGCCCGCCGGTAGCGGGGATCGCCATGTCCGTCGCGTTTTGCCGCGCCTCGGCCAGGATGTAAGCCCACAGCGGGCAGTTGCCGGCGAACACGCCGTTCGCGATGCTCGCGATCTTGACTTGCGGATCGCCCGTCCCGGGCTCGTCGACGGCCTTGCCGATGATGATCTCGTCGTCGGTCAGCGGCGTCAGGTTCATCGCCCTGGCGACGGCCTGGCCCGACGGCAGTCCGAGCCGCCAGCTGCGCTCGAGATTGCGCAGCGCCAGCGACGCCGGATTGGAGGCGACTTCCGGGGGCAGCTTGCGCAGCGGGTCCACCAGCGAGGCATCGATGCGATAGGCGAACTGCAGACGCCTCTTGTTGTCGGGATTGGTGTCGTCGTCCTCGATGCCGTAGGGGCGCGTGTCGAGATCGATGAAGCGGCCCCAATCCATGGCGCGTCCCGGTCCCATCGCACGGAAGCCGGTCAGTGCGTTTTGGTCGGGATTGTTGGGGTCGGGGAAGATCTGCAGCAGCATGTTGGCCGCGTCGTTCAGCCGGTAGCCGGGGCGGATCATGGAGTGCCCGAGCCGGTAGGCCGCGACCGAGAACTCGACCGGCATGAACGGATAGGTCTTCCAATGGTAGTAAGCGAGCTTGCTGCGGTCGTAGTGACCCGCGGTCTTCAGCTCGTCCAGCACGCTGGCGTGGACGATGCGCGGCAGGAAGTCGTTCAGCACGACATACTGATAGTGGAATCGAACGCGCTGCTGCACGTCTTCGAACGACAGGCTGTCATTGTCGTCGACCATGCGGTTGTGAAAGCGCAGCATCAAGGCCTGGAATTGCGAGACGATGCTGTTCTCGTCGTTGCGGGGATCGCCGATCAGCGCGCGGCCCTTGAAGCGCGGCAGGTCGACGGCATCGGGCACGCCCGCGCCGGTGACCTTCTCGCCGAGCCGGAATTTGATGCCGTCATACATGTAGGGCTGGTCGTTCGGACCGCGGCCGTAGACATTGTCCATGTCGAGCGACGGCGTGCGGAAGTCGACGAGCCCGTCGGGATCCTGCTGCTTGGTCAGAGAGCTGACCGGATCGAAAGTGATGTCGTGATCGACGAACTGGCCGAAATAAGTGTAGAGCGAAGGAATGCCGCTCTCTTCCGCGTCCGGCCCGTCCTTCGGCCCGTCGAAGCCGGCGATCATCTTGTCGGCGAGCGCCGACAGGTTTGCGATCGTGCCGGAATCGTTCGGGCCGAATTTGGCCGGTGCGAGCTTGCGGAACATGCGGCCGAAGCGGCCTTGCGAAAGCGGCGAACGCGTTGCGTTCAGACCGCGCGGAACAATTGCGTGGCGGCTGCTCATTGAAACACCTTCCTGAAAAGTCGAATGAAACAGATCGGGCTAAAGTTTCTCGCGCTGGGGTTTGCAGCCTAGGCGCGATCACGCCTGCCACGAGCGAGATGGATCACAATTGCCCGGCATCGAAATTTTCGGAAGGTGCGCCTTGCCCGCAAGCCGCGGCTGCGCATCGTGAATTTCTCCGTGGCGATGACGGATAACATTCTCGTCATCGACGGACGCAGGCGGCTTCGCACCGTTTCAATTCGCCGGGGCGTCGGCGAAGCGGATCGGCTTCACGTAGAAATTGTGGCGGGGGGGGGGGGGGGGGCCCCCCCCCCCCAGGGGGGGGGGGGGGCCCGGGGGGGGGGAACCCGAGGGCGGGGGGGTGGCGGCAAAAAAACAAGTTGCGGGGGGGGGGGGGGGGGCC
>NZ_JBVVPQ010000067.1:25960-36625 GCF_055811695.1 Bradyrhizobium sp. MI1.3
CCCCCCCCCCCCCCCCCCCCCCCGCCCCCCCCGGCGCCCCCCCCCCCCCACCCCCCCGCCGCCCCCCCCCGGCGCCCCCGCCCCCGGGGCGGGGGCGCGCCCGCCGCCCCCCCCCCGCCCGCCGGCCCGCCCCCCCCCCCCCCCCCCCACGCCGCCAATTCGTCAGTAGTCGCGCTGCTGCGAGAACGCGTAGCGCGGGTTGATGCCGCAATAAGACGATGTGCCGGAGGCGGTGGCGAGGCACTGCTGATAGCTGGCGAACTGGCAATTGCCGGGGTAACCCCACGAGCGGCCCTGGATGCAATATCGATCGTTCGCAGGATGTGCCTGGGCGGCCGGGGATGCTACGGCGAGCAGGGCCGCGAGCGATGCGAGAGTGAGGATGGTGCGACGCATGTCAGTCTCCTTCGAGAGCGAGTGGGTGGGAATGTCAGCGAGCCTGGCTCGTCTGTTGCGCAGTCATGCCTGTGTTGGTGTCGCCAGAATGCCTTGCGTTCGCGACAAGGCACATCATGACGCAGCCTGCCGCCGGCAATGTGATCTCGGCCACAGTTCACGGTGGGGTTCGAGCCTATCGTGAACGGACTTGCACGCGTCGATCCCGGAGAACTACGCTTGCCTTATTCGGATCAGGTATTTTGGAGGTTCTAATGCAGAAATCATACTTGCTGGCTGCGACAGCAGCGCTGGCGCTTCTCATGCAGACACCGCTCGCGTTGGCGCAGGGCGCACCAGCCGCCGCCGGAACCGCGGCGCCTGCGACGACAACCGCCGCGCCGGCAGCGACGACGACCGCGCCGGGCGCAACCAATGACGCTTCCAGCCAGCCGACCGACTCCAAAAAGAGTGCGTCGAAAAAGCCGGCGAAGAAGAAGATGACGCGGCAGCAGGAGATCGATCACTCGGTCGACAGCGGCACGGTGCCCGCGCGCTACCGCAGCTCGGTGCCCAAGCAGTACCAGCAATACATTCCGTTCGATAAGCAGTGACGGATCGCACGGCGGCGCGGCGTGATCGGGCATCGCACCGCCGGTGCCATCGCGTCAAAATAGGACCTTGGCCGGGCGGAATCCGGCCATACATCCCCAGTGGCGGTCCGCGCGAGCGGTGCTAGAGTAGGCCGAAGCCTAGGGGGAGTAATGAGTGACGACGTGAAGGATGCTGGCCTCGTGGCCATGATCAGCAGCATCCTGGGAGGCAACAGGCGCGCCGCAGACAGTATTGTGCCGCCGCCGCTCATCGAGGTTCCGCCGCCGACAGCGCCGACGAACGGATTTGAGCTGGCCGAGCCGCCCGCCGCCGATACGCCGCCGGCCAAGGCCGAGAACAACCCAGAGAACAATTCCGAGAACGCGCCCGGTGCGGCGGCGGCTGCCGCGAAGCCGGTCGAGCCGCCCGCGAAGATCGCTACGACGCCTGATGGCAAGCAGTTGCTGCCTGCTGAAGCGATCGCCGATCTCGTCCTGGGCGAGCTGCGCAAGCTGGAGAATTTTCCGGCGACCGGTGCCTCCGTCACGGTCTACGGTTACAGGCACTGGAATGCGATGATCACCTTCGCGCCGTTCTCGACCACATTCCGGGATGCCACGCGGTTCCGCCAGGCCATGCCGGACATCGTCTTCAAGCTGCGCCGTTTCGTCGAACTTGAGATATGATCCTGGCCATGAGCCCGAACAGTTCGACAGGAATTTCGACTTGAGCGTTGCCTTTACCAAAGAAGAGAGCGCGGAAACCGCCGCCGAGACGCTGTTGCCGGATCGGCCGATCTCGCCGCATCCAAACCTCGTGACGGAAGCAGGCTTGCAGGCGCTGCAAAGGCAGCTTCAGGACGCACGCGAAGCCTATGAAGCTGCGCAGGCGATCGAGGACGTCAACGAAAAGCGACGGCAATCGGCGGTGCCCTTGCGTGACGCCCGCTATCTCACCGAACGGCTGCGCACGGCGCAGGTCATTCCCGCCCCGGCCTCGACTGATGTCGTCGCCTTCGGCAGCACGGTGACCTTCAGCCGCGCCGATGGCCGCGTGCAAACCTATCGCATCGTCGGCGAGGACGAAGCCGATCCCAAGGCCGGCACGATCTCGTTCGTGGCGCCGGTGGCAAAGTCGTTGATGGGGAAGGCGGTCGGAGATGTCGTGGGATCGGGTGCGCAGGAGATCGAGATTTTGTCGATTGGGTAGGGGGCGTTTATCGATGGTTTCCGCTGTGTCCGCGCAACAAGGCGCGATAGCTGGATGAGGCGGTTTCTGTCGGGGGCGTTGCCGTTTTACGCGCTGGCCGGATTGGCCATGTGCATGTACCTCGTCCTGTACAAGACTGATCTGTTCGACTTGAACGCCGTCGTCCAGGATGCAACCGGTTCGTCGTGGTTTCCGGTCTTCATATTCGTCTGCGTGCTACTCGAGTCGGTCTTCCCGTATTTTGGCTATTTTCCCGGAACCGCTCTTATCCTGATGTCCGTAGCGCTCAATCCGAAGCCCGCGGACGTCCCCGTCTTCATCGTGGCGTGGTTGGCCATCATCGCGGGCGCCGTCCTGAGTTACGGACAGGCTCGCTTTTTCAGACCGCTGTTGCAGCGGGTTGCCTCAAAGGCGGCACTGAACCGCTGTGAGTCCCTCCTCGACGCCTACGGCCCTTACGCGCGCATTGCCCTGTTCGTTCATCCCAACGCCTGCGCGATGTATTTCACGGCGCTCGGACTCCTCGGCCGCAACCTGACGCGCGAACTCGCTTATCTCGGCGTGGGGGCAGCAGCCTCCGTGGGCGTTCTGTTCGTCGTCGTGAGCAGACTTGTGTCGTCCGTAGGCACCACCGACGACGGGGAATTGCAGCTGCTGCTGGCCGCAGCACTGGTTGCGATCGGAACCCTGGTCGGTCTCTACGCGGCCTGGCGGCCGGCGCGGGCTGCGTAGGGCGATCTTGCTCCTTGCTCAGCGTGGGAAAATGCCGTCATGCCGCTGTTCTTGTCCGACGAGGCAGTCAACTTCGGAAATTAGAAATACCGACCTGACTAATGTCCGCTTCTGTGCATGTTGTTTTCAACATCTCGATCGGACGCGCGACGAAAGCCTCCCGCGTCGGACTTGCGCGTTATCTGGCGGACGGGCAGCGCGGGCTTGGGAGGAGATTGTCATTGTCTCGTGTTCGGATCTTCCACGCTTCACTGGCTGTGAACAACCCGTGTCTTGCGGCATCTTCCGCGGAGGAACCGGCGTTTTATTGTAAGTTCGCCTTCGATCCCAAAAGGGGAGGGGTCGGCATCTGGCCAGGAATACCGCCGTCGACCGACGCTTTACGGACCGTCCCCTGGAAGCGCCGCGCCCTAACGGGCCGGCGGCAACCATAGGCAGGGGAGTGCCCCGTCTGCTGGCAATATAGGCCGGGTTCGCTAGCCGTTCCGGTCGTTTACCACCAAGGAATTCTAGTCATCCACACTTTTCCCTTTTCGGTGGATGCTACTTGCATTTTGCTGGCGGATTGGTGTCGATGATCGCTTGCTTCGTCTTTGCGACACTGACCGCTGCCGCTAGCGATTAGCAAGGCGACGTAGGTTTTCCTGGTACTCGGCAAGCAGGGAGGTCATGTCGTCACTGCCGTGATAGAAGCTATGAGAGTCGATCCCGTGGCGAGACGTCAGCTCGCATAGCCGTCTGATGTTGCGGATATCGCCCTTCGAGACCTGCTTTGTGTCGCCAGGGTAGCCGATCCTGGCTATGCGGCGTCTGGTCTCGCCTCCGACCAGAAACCCGACGACGCCTGTTCGCGGCTTGACCTGGATCAGGTCGATGGCGTTATTGTTCGGGCTTTCCAGGACAAAGCCGTAGCGTTGCAGAATGCGGCGCAGCTCGCGGTAGGTGACCGTATATTCCCGGTCGTCGATCTCCCGCGTGTTCCGTCTGAGCCAGAGGGAGATATATTTGATTTCCGGATCTTCGTCGTCGTTTTGCAGTTGTCGATACCGCGACCGCTTCATGATCTCCATTTCCGCGATTTCGACGGTGAAGTCTTCGAACGCGTCCTTGGAGCACTTAGGCGTGCGGCCGTGCTTGGAGAGGAGATAAACGATCGAGAGGAGCGCCGTTCGCTTATTGGCGTCGTGGAACGGGTGATCCTTGATGAGGCCGAAGAGCGTGGTGGCTATCCGCTCGAACGGATCGGCCCACTTCGCAACGCCGCCGAACTCCACCCACGCGCGATAAAGGGCGGACTCCAGAAGCTTCATGTCCTTTGGACCAACGCCACCCAGCTCGCGCTGCTCGGTGATGAAGAAGTCGACAATCAGGAAGTGCGCGCGGATGACGTCCCGCAAGCCAAGCGTGTGTTGCGACGCGAACGGATCGTCGACAATGAGCGCGTTGACGCGTTCGAATTCGGCCTGCACTTCGGGATTGAACAGCTCCACGGCCTGCCCTTGAGGTGGTCCATAGTGGGGCAGCGTGTTTCGTGTGTCTGGTGCCTCTTTGTCAAGTCCGAAAATCGCACTGATCATCTCGAGGGATTACCTTGTAGCGATTGACCGCTTTGCGTCTGTCGGCCGCGGGCGGGTGCTTCCCGTGATTGAGCACGCGCAGCACTGCGACGCGGGCCAGCATGACAATGCGCGATGATCGGCGGCATCGCGCAGTGTTTTCAGGGGCGACGCGGAATCGTGTTGGATCGGCGTATGGAAGGCGCGGCTCCAAACTTTAGCGGGGCTTCAACTGCGGCGCTCGGTTTTGCCAACTGCGATCCGGAAGCCCCTCGGCATTCGCGGGATGTCGCCGGCTGCCGGGCGGTTACAGGCGTGGCAAGGTGCGCCGGCGCCACCGCAGCTGCACGCATCGGGGCCGTCCCATGGTTGGTCCGGATGGTTTCCACAGACCCAGCCGACGTCTTCGCAAACCATGCACTTCATCGGTGGGCCCTTCTTGAATGGTCGCAAGACGAAAGCAACGTTACATAAGTCGCGTTCGATCCAAAACCAGCGCCGTCACAGCAGGTCGTTGAAGGCATGCGGAAGCCTTACATAGGTCGCGCTCTCATGACGCATCAGCCAGCCGTGCTCGATAACGTAGGCTAGGCCCGCTCCAAACTCGCTGCCTTGCGGTCGAGTTACAGCATGAACGGCGGATTGATCCGCTCGATAGAGATGCGGCCAACCTGCGCCAGCTCGATTTGGGCAATAGACGTCGGTTCGCGTTGCTGCATCCAAATCCCATCGCGCTTCAGCTGGTTGCGCGTTGATATCCTCGCGTTTGCACTGAGGTTCCACAAAATGGACAGCGCTTGATCGAGCCAATCCATGTCGATGACAGTGTACTTAATTGGTCCGGCGCTCGCTGGCGAGTTAAATGCACTGTCACCGTAATTTCCAGCTGTTCTGACGAGAGGGGCGCCTGGGAAACTGGGTGCCGTTTGTCGTGTAGGCGCTCCCTACGCAAGGAGGGCCGGATCGAATACCTGTTCCGGCTGCTTGGCGACAGCCGGAGCCTCGATGTGGGTCCGCTTTGACCTGCTCAAGCCCGCAGCATGAAGCGTAGCCCTATTGCGATCCCATGCATCGTTCACGAGGTCTTGCCATTGGATAACTTCAATCGAGCCCCGGTAGTGATTTTTCAACGGTCGAATGCGCCCTTCACCATTGGCAGTTGTTTCCCAATTCGACAACTGCTGCTCCAAGTCTCCAACGATGTCCGCGACGACATAACAATGGAAAATGCAATCTTCCGCCACTCTGATCCGAGTACGGTCGAACGACTCAAGTTCACCACCTCGTAGTTGCCCGAGGTACTTCACTATTTGCGCCTCAATTTGATCTTCGGCTTCTTTGTAATCTCTGCGGCCTGGCCTCTTGAACTCAACGATCATCATCGTGCGAAGCGGTTTAGAGGTGTCCACTGAGTCGGTCTCGGTCACACCCAAGCCATATGCCAAATTCCAGACCAAAAGGTCCGGTCGCTCAGCCGATCCACCACTCGCCATGATGGCGTCCAGGCGTCTGTCGGACGAGAAAGCCCGTGTAAACGCCAACCGCTCGTCCACAATCCAGAGTTCATGAGCGCGACTCTTAACCTCTGTCGGGTCGTCGCCCCGAACGTTCATCGGACAAATGAAGGAGTGCAAAGTCTTCTCGAGGAAGTGATCATCCTCCTTGTCTTTTCGAGCGCGAAGACGTTTGATCAGTTTTTCCATCAGTTCAAGCGCAAGCTTTCGACGGACGACGTGCTGCGCTAACGCCAATTGCTCCGACGTTTGGATTTCCCTTGCTGCGTCGCTAACGGCCTTTTCGAAGTTTTCAGGAATGTCTTGCAGGTCCAGCGTGTCAATAAGCGCCTGCAACGTTTTCTGGCGATCTTCCTCTCGACGAATCTGATACTTCACCAATCCAGCCGCAAAATCCTCTGCGGTGGCTGCGTGAAATGGGACGCGTTGTAGTTGGGTCTCGTCATCATCAAAGCCGAAGGTCGGATACCGACTGACAAAAGATTGGTAGTTTTCCTTGCGTGCCTCGACAAAGGCTTCGACCTGGGCCGGAAGCAGCTTTGTTCGGACCTGCTCCATGCAATTGCGACTGATCTCGTTAAGCGTCTTCTCGGTCAAATTGAATGCAGTTCGGCCTTCATTCACCCGCAAATCTAGGTATTCGCCAGAGACACAGCCATGGAAGACAAGGTCTTTGGTCGCGTCGCGTGTAAGATCGGTCACTCCGAGCAAACTATCGACCTTGCGCGTTTCGACCGTTCGACCATTCGCGAGAAGGTGGAGTTGATGTTTCCCGTCAAGCCCCGTGCTGGCCTCTGCCTTGCAAGTGAAACCGACGATCGACAATTCGCCAAACTCTTTTAATTCGAACGCGCCAGTCTTTAGTGGCTTGCCTACTGTGAGCTCCGCGACGGCATTGGGATAGGTGGTAACATCGCCATCGAGATCGACGATAATCGTCGGACCGCTTCCCAACAGAAAGTCTGCGATGAAGTGCGCACTGAAGTACCGAAGGAAGGTGTCGGCTCGCTTCGGAAACGTGTCCGCATATTCTTTTGTGCGTAAGCCACGGAACGTTATGGTCGTACCGGTCGAAGCACCCGGCGCTGGCTCGTCTTCCCCGCTCGGCTTAACTTGGTCATCGTGCTCTAAAACGAATGAAAAGACCCGACGAAGCCTCCCGCTTGGGCTGTCAAAGACGCTCTCAATGAGGATCGAGCTAAAGGCGTCCAGCCAGAACAAGCGGCCAACACCTTTGCCGCCCTTGGCACGTTTGAAGTCTGTGTCGATTTCACAGAACGCTTCGTAACGTTTAGCATCGAGACCTATCCCGGTGTCGGCCACAACAATCTCGATCTTGTCGGAGTCGGACAGTGACTTGACGCGGATTGAAATCTTGCCTTTGGCGACGTTTGCCCCCAATACGTCTTCAATCGCGTAGATCGAATTGCTCACAGCCTCGAAGAGCGGCTGCAAGCCCTGCGTTGCATTGGACGGTTTAGGGAGCTTTCGGACACGATTTTCAATGTTTTGAGTAAGGGTTGCCACGATGAAATCCCGATGCGTGCGAATGTTGTACCATGCGCGCCGTAGGCGACATTGTAAACGGCTTCGCTTGGCTTACGCCGCCCGGCGCGCTTGGCACGCGGCGAGCGCCTTGTTGCCCGTGTCGCGCTCAACCTTCTTCAGTGTCTGCGCCCGGCCGCCGGTCAGCGCTACCGGCGACTTCATCCAATCCGCGTCGAGCCAATCGGGGACGGTCGGCAGAGTGTTGATGGCTTCGATCAGATTCGGTTGGGGTACGCTGGTATAGAGGCGGCTCATGTCGTCGGCGCCATGCCCCATGATCTGATCCTTGATGTGCGGATGCACCCCAAATTACGGTGACTTTGCGCTTAACTAGTCCGGCGCTCGCTATGGCGAGTTAAGTGCACTGTCACCGAAATTTCAGATTGGTATCAATCGCCAGCGTGACGTCGTCGTCGCGCCTGTGCGGCGATGCCGCCTCCATCTCATTCGCGCTCTTGGGCTTGCCTCGATAGGGTAGCGACGCGAAGACATCCGCCGGCTTGGCTGCCGGGAACGGCGAGGATGGTTTCAGAAGCACTCCGTCCGGTGTGCTCTCGATCGTGAGCCGTGTACCCACCCTCCAGCGGTGCTCCTCGCGGATTGCCTTCGGCAGGACGACTTGGCCCTTGGTCGAAACGGTCGTTGTCAGCTTGTCGGCAGCCATCAGGACATTTTCGGTGAGTAAGATCGGCCGGGTTCGCGCGTCGAGAGAGGACGGAGCGGACTCCGATCGCTGGAGATGATGCCATCATGCGCCTGTTTTGCCCGACGGAGCAAGCGGAATTTCGGAAAAATAGCATGGTTGTAACCCATTGATCCGACTGATGCCGGCTACTGTGCATGGGGTTGTTTTCGACATTTTGTGATTGAGACGGTCCCGACACGCCACTGTGTGTCGACGATAGGTCCACAATCAGCAGGGTTCAGGAAGGTGGATGGTGGGCGCACAAGGGATCGAACCTTGGACCTCTCCCGTGTGAACCACAATGCGTAGACCCGAGCCAACCAAATCCGGCCATAGTTAGAATGTAAAAACACCTGCGATTGACGAGGGTTATGACCTTATTTGCCCATAAGCGCCCATAGCTGCCTTGCTACATTTTGTATGCCCCTGTTGTGCCCGCCGTGGATTTTCCCTTGGGGCACAAAAACGGGGGGAGGTCTGAGACCCCGTTCTGTTTGGGTCTGTGGATCCTCCCTGCGCGGGCACACGGCAAGGGGAAGGTCTGAGGCCCGGTTCTGTTCGAGGGCTGACCGCCCTTCTTGCGGGGCACATCAGGGCACTGAGAGAGGGAATGGATCATGACGGAGCCGGCCAACCAGCTGACACTCACCGATGCGGTGATCCGCACCGCAACGCTGCCGCCCGGTAAGGCGCAACATTATCTCCACGACGACAAGCTGCCCGGCCTCGCCTTGCGCATGCGTGCCACCGGTGGCCGGACCTGGGTCTATCTCTTCACCAAGCCGGGGATGAGGGGAACCCAGCGTAAGACCCTCGGCGCGTGGCCCAAATATAACGAGAAGGCCGCGCGCAAAGCCGCCACCATCGCCGCAGGCGAGGTCGTCAGGGGATTGGACCCGAACGATGCGAAGCGCGAGGCGAGGCGGCAACAGGCCGCCGCGAAGCAGCGCACCACGCTCGCGACCCTCATTGTTGAAGATGGTCCCTACCAGACGTCCTTGACCGAACGTCAAGTCGTCAACTGGAAGCCAGCAATGTCGGCGCTGCGGCGCGGGCTCAAGGATCACGCCGAGAGCAGCGTGGGGGACCTGACCCGACGGCAGATCATGGCTGTGGTCGACAAGATTGCTAAGACCGGCAAGCGCGGTGCGGCCAAGGACTTGCGCAAGCACGTGCATACCTTGCTCGAATGGTGCGTCGGCGAGGGCTATGTCGAGCACAACGTGCTCGCTGGTTATCGCGCGCCCAAGGAAACCCGCGCGCAAAGGGTCGGACGCCGAACAAAGGGTCGCGCGCTGACCGATGAGGAAATCATCAAGGTCTGGGATGCATCCGGCAAGCTCGGGGCTTTCGGTCTCTTGGCACGCATGTGCCTGCTCGGTGGCCCGCGTCGCAGCGAGCCTACCATGATCGAGTGGCGAAAGCACATCATGGATGACCGTATCACCTTCGATGCGGCGTGGACCAAGATGGGGCTGCACCACGATGTGCCGCGCACTCACCTGGTTGACGAGGTGCTCACGGCCGCGAAACATTTCCAGCGGGCAACCTCCGACTTTGTCTTCCCATCACCAAAGACCGGCGGCCAGATGTCCGGCTTCACCAAGATGGTCAACCGTCTGGTCAAGGAAGCGAGCGTCGCCAAGTTCACCATGCATGACTTAAGGCGCAGCTTGCGCACCATCATGTCGCGTTGTGGCTACGACAACGAAATCCAACGGCTGTGTGTCGGGCAAAAACCTAGCGGAATTGATCAGGTCTACAACCACGACGAACAGTGGATCATCCGCAAGATGGCGTTCGAAGCGGCTCACGACTACATTGCCGAGTTGGTCGGCGCGAAACGGGTCGGCAAAATCGTGCGCCTGCAGCGGACGAATCCGCTTGACCCGATCAAGGCCGAGCTCCTCGGACGTCTCCGTGAGCACTATGCGGCTGAGGCGCCCTAGTGGTCTTGTCGCACTTGGCCAGATAGTCGCGCACCGCATCGACACGATAAAGGGGCCGGCCATCGACGTAGCGCCATTTCAGCGGGTGGTTCGGATCGCGCCGCCACTGCTCCAGCGCTCCGGGCGTGCGCCGGATGACCGCGGCCGCCTCTAATGCCGTTAAATTAGAGCTGCCCGGTAGCGCATCGATATCGAAGGTCGCGGGCGGCGGCATGCCACGGTTCTTACGATGCCGCTTCGTGGCGTGTGGCATCTTCCGACTATTTGGTAGCTCTAACGCCTCGATCGCAACCTTTGCGTCCTTGCCGCTCATGCCTCAGTCCCGAACCGTGATCGGTCTGAGCCGATAAGATTGTACGCAGCTCTAACAGGAAAGAAATCAAGTTCGCAGGTGCGGCTGCTGGGTCGCTGTGGCGTACAAATAGGTGTCGCGCGCCGTGGAAAACTGCCCCCTCTGCGTCACGAGGAATTGCCCCTCCTCGAATAGCTGAGGAGAGAGTGAA
>NZ_JBVVPQ010000068.1:0-33349 GCF_055811695.1 Bradyrhizobium sp. MI1.3
ATCCTGTACCCCGCGGCCGCTGTCATTGAATCGAGAGGCCGCGGCGTACTGGATGCCCCGCTTTCGCGGGGCATCCAGCGATTCTAGTGCTTAGCGGATCGTCCCCGCCGGCTGCGCCTGTGCCGTGCCACCGCGCATTCGGGCCAAAAGCTCGGCGGTCGGCCAGGAATCCGCGGGCAGACCGTATTTGACCTGCATAGCCTTCACCGCGGCGCGGCTCTGCTGGCCCAGCACGCCGTCGACCTTGCCGACATTGAAGCCGGCCTGGACCAGAAGCTGCTGCAATTGCTTGAGCTCGTTGAACGGCAGCTGCGCGACCGGTGTGGACGGCTTTCGCATCGGAGCCGCGCCCGCGATGCGGGTGGCGAGATAGCCTGCGGTGGTCGAATAGATCAGCGAGTTATTCCACTCGGTGTAGGCCGCGAAATTCGGGTACGCCATGAAGGCTGGCCCGAAGCGCCCCATCGGCAGCAGCACGGAGGCCGCAAGATTGTCGTTCGGCAGCGGCCTGCCGTCGGGATAGGTCACGCCGAGCTGCGCCCATTTCGAGCGCGGCAGCTGCACCGTGAGGTCGGTCTGATCCCACGGCAGGTTTTGCGGCACCTTGATCTCTTCCAGCCACGGCTCGCCGCGCCGCCACTTCAATCCGTTGGCGATGTAGTTCGCGGTCGAGCCGATCACGTCGTCCTCGCTGCGGAGGAGATCGCGTCGTCCGTCGCCGTCATAGTCGACGGCATAGTTGACGTAATGCACGGGCAGGAACTGGGTCTGTCCGAGCTCGCCGGCCCAGGAGCCGACCATCTCGTCAGGATGCAAATCGCCGCGGTCGATGATCTTCAGCGCGGCAATGGTCTCGTTCACGAACATCTCCGAGCGGCGGCAATCATAGGCCAGCGACACCAGCGATTTCAGCGTCGGCAGATTGCCCATGTTGACGCCGAAATCGCTCTCCAGTCCCCAGAACGCTGCGATCACCGCCGGCGGCACGCCGTATTCCTTTTCCGCGCGCGCGAATGCGGCCGCATGTTGCTTGATGTGCTGCTGGCCGTTCTGCATGCGATAGGGCGCGGCCATGCGGCCGGCAAATTCGGTGAAGAGCTGGCCGAACACGCGCTGGCCGCGATCGCGATTGACGATGCCCTGGTCGTAGACGAGGTAAGGTGCGGCCGCCGCGATCGTCCGCTGCGACACGCCGGCGGCAACGGCCTGTTGTTTCACGTCGGCCAGAAACCGATCGAAGTTCGCGCCGTTATGGCACGCCGCCGCGCGCGGCGACGGCGCGGTCGCCCTGGGGGCTGCTGGTTTTGCGGGCGCTGGCGCGAACTGGGCGGAGGCGGTTGCAGACAGCGCGACAAGAGTGACCGCCGCGATCGCAAATCGGGTCTGGAGCATGAGGTTTCCGGGGGGAGGGCGCGTGGGGAATCTTGCCAAAGCTTAAGGGAATTGAGCGACTCAAACCATCCTTTCGTCATGGCCGGGCTTGTCCCGGCCATTCACGCTTTCGGCCTTGCGCCGGAGGGAGAACGTGGATGCCCGGGACAAGCCCGGGCATGACGGAAAAGCAATGTTGGTCAATAGCCGCGGCTCCGCGACGCACCTTGAAACCTTGCACGCGGACGGGGGGCATCCCTACCTCATGCTTGCCGGCCTGCAACGCCTCCAGCGGCCACGGCCGGCCTCGGGAGACGGCCATGAACTATCTTCGTACCGCAATGCTGCTTGCAGGCCTCACCGCCCTGTTCATGGGCATCGGCTATCTGATCGGCGGTGCCGGCGGCGCCATGATTGCGCTCGTCATTGCCGCGGCGACCAATCTCTTCACCTACTGGAACTCCGACCGCATGGTGCTGTCCATGTATGGCGCCCATGAGGTCGACCGCAGCAGCGCACCGGAGCTGGTCGGGCTCGTCGCCGAGCTGGCGGGCCGGGCCGGCTTGCCGATGCCGCGCGTGTTCCTGATGGACGAGCCGCAGCCCAACGCGTTTGCCACCGGGCGCAATCCCGAGAATGCCGCGGTTGCGGTCACCACCGGGTTGATGCGCCAGCTCAGCCGCGAGGAGCTCGCCGGCGTGATCGCGCACGAGCTCGCTCATATCAAGCACCACGACACGCTGCTGATGACTGTGACCGCGACCATTGCAGGCGCGATCTCGATGCTGGCGCAGTTCGGCATGTTCTTCGGAGGCAACCGCGACAACAATGGTCCGGGTATCGTCGGCTCGATCCTGATGATGATCCTCGCCCCGATCGGCGCCATGCTGGTGCAGATGGCGATCAGTCGTACGCGCGAATACGCCGCGGACAATCTCGGCGCACGCATCGCGGGTCAGCCGATGTGGCTGGCATCGGCGCTGGTGAAGATCGAAGGCGCTGCGCATCAGGTCCCGAATGTCGAGGCGGAGCGAAATCCCGCCACCGCGCACATGTTCATCATCAATCCGCTGTCGGGCCACGGCGTCGACAATCTGTTCGCCACCCATCCTTCGACGCAGAATCGCATCGCGGCACTTCAGCAGCTCGCAGCCGAGCTCGGTGCGCAGGCCTCGCCGTCGGTCGGCGCCAATGAGAACTATCCGCCGCGGAGCCCATGGGGCCGCTCTTCTTCACGCGGCCCTTGGGGCTGACGCGGAAGCAGCGCGAATTTGCTCGCTTTGTGACCTGTCGCACACAGGGCGGTCCCGGCCGGTGTTAACACCCTGCCGTGACAGTTCCTGCGAAAGGGGATGCGTGGCCGGCCCTCTGCCTGCCACCCTCGAAGATGACCAAAGCTGCAGTACCATTGTTGATTGCCCTGGGCATGCTGATTGGCCTGTCCACGCACACCGTCGTCAATTGCGGGGACGAGGACGAGCCCGACATCTGCTCGGCGGTGATCGGCTTCTCGCCGCTGCGCGGCTCGCTGATCGCTTTCGCCTATGAGGGGCGTGGACGGATCGCGTTGCGCCACGGCGACTGGCGGCGGGCGATCGCGGATTTCGACGAGGCTATCCATCTCAACCCCAACCGCGCCTCGCTCTATCGCGATCGGGCGCTGGCGCGCCGGCAGAACGGCGACCTCGAACTTGCCATCGAGGATTACGACGAGGCGATCGCGCATGACCCCAGGCATGCCGCGCCCTATCACCAGCGCGGTCTCGCGCTCGCGGCCGCCGGCGATCTCGATCGCGCGATCCTGAGCTACAACACCGCGGTCCGCCTCGACCCCTCGGATGCGCAGCCTCGGCTCGACCGCGGCCTCGCCTTCCTCGCCCGGGGCCAGGCGAATGAGGCGCGCGCCGATTTCGAGGCCGCGCTGGCGCTGCCCGCCGGCAAGGACGTCCGCACCCGCGACGCGGCACGCGCAAAGCTCGCCGAACTGGCGAGCGCCGAGCCGACCCGGCTCGTCGCTCCAGGAAAGTGAGCGTCTACTTCGCCTTCTTGGCTTTGGCCTTCTTCGCTTTCTTGGCCGGCTTTTCCTTGGGCGCCTTCTTCTCCACCTTCACGGCGACAGGCGTGCTGGCGGCGATCCGCATCGACCGTGCGTAGCTGTCGGCGACGTTGTCGGCGGACATCTGCAGGCGCTTGGCGGCGGCAATGGCCTGCTCCATGGTGGCCTTGGCCATCATCTTGAAGCGGTCGCCGGTCTCCTTGCCCTTGGCCTTGGCCGCAAGGCCGTTGAATCGGTCCCGCCGCTCCTTGGCGCGGGTCATCAGGCCCGTATGCAGCTGTCTGGCCAGTTGCCGGATCACGACATCCAGGTCGGCTTCCGCCATGTTGTTCTATCCTCTTCGAAAACGGTATCGATGCGGGCGGGACTATGCAGATCGGGCCCCACCTTGGCAATTCCCGGCCACGCGTCATCCGCAGCTTCTGTTGACCAAAACAAAAAAGCCGCGCTGCGCGCGCGGCTCTCTGGCTGGGTTTGGCGCTCTCTGCCTTACTTCAGCGAAGCGACCGGCCCACTTGGTGCTGCCGGATCGGGGTCGAAGCCGAACACGCCGACCAGATATTTATAATAGTCCGGCAACTTCTCCTTGAGCGCCTCGCGCGACTTCGGGTCGTGGAATTCGCTCTTCCCGGCCAGGAAGATGCTGGCGGTTACCGCGAAGAACTCCATGTGATTCTTCAGCGCGTAGGATTCCTTGGGCAGGAGATCCTTGGACTTGGCGTAGGCGTAATAGCCGATCACGCCCTTGTTGGCGTAGCCGTCCGGCAACAGCCGCGCGTGGTAGGCGTGCAGCAGCTCGTGCAGCAGCACGGCTTCCTTTTCGTAACGCATCATGTCCGGCCGCAGCATGATCACGCCAAGGCCGGAATCGACCGCGAGGTCGACGGCGTTCGGATTGCTCCAGCGCTGCTTGTTGGGGTCCCAGACCGTCAGTGTGCGGGGAGCGGTGCGCTGGATGTCAGGCGTGACCCGGCCGTAGCAGGCAGTCGCGGCGCCTTCGTCGAGGCAGGCGAGCTCGCTGGCGATGATCGGGACGGTGCGGAAGAAGCGCAGCACGCGCGGCGAGAGGCCGGCGGCCTCGACCACATCGATCTGGCTCTTCACATTGTCGGTGAGCTTGTCGACATCCTTGCGGTCCGAATTCTCCGACAGGTCGAACATGTAGCCGCGGTAGCTCTGGAAGCCCGGCGGTAGCGCCTGCGCTGCGCCGGCGGACGCATCCAGCGGTCCGGCATGGGACGGATCGGCAAAGAGCGCGCCGACAATGGTCGCGGTCAGCAGCAACGCAATGCGCATGATGAACCCCCTGATGTCACTTCACGCGGCAGAACAAGCCGCCGTTGTTTGCGAAAAGTGAGTGGGGCGAGACTAAGGCAGCGATGTTGAGGCGTGCTTAATCGATGGTTGCAGATCGCGGAAGGGAATTAGTGCCGGATTAACCAAGCGTGGATTGCCCGCGCGCTTCGGCGTAGCATGCGATCCGGGCACCAAGCCCCACACCAGATAGCCGGAAGGGAGGATGCCATGTATGCCGCCATCCGTCAGGCCAAGGCGAAAAGCGGGAGCGCCGAAGAGCTGGCGCGCCGTATCAAGGAAGGCGCTGTTCCGATCATCAGCGACGTCGACGGCTTCCGCGCCTATTACGTCGTCTATGCCGGCGACGACACGGTCACGGCGATATCGATCTTCGACAAGTTCGAGCAGGCGGAGGAGGCGAACAGGCGTGCGATCGCCTGGATCGAGAAGGATCTGGGCTCGCTGCTTGCCGGCGACGCCCGCGCCGCCGCGGGTCCGGTGATCGTGCATACGCTGGCGTAAGTCCTTCGTCATTGCGAGGAGCGAAGCGACGAAGCAATCCAGGCTGTCACTGCGGAGACAGTCTGGATTGCTTTGCTTCGCTCGCAATGACGAGGAGGTAGATGTGCCCCTTCACAACTCCCGCGCATTCGAGAACGCAAAACTCGACACCCGCCGCGTCGTTTCGTCCAGGATCAGCGTGCGCGTGATCGGCGGCTCGGCGCGCTGGGCGCAGTTTTCGCGCTCGCAGAGGCGGCAGTTGACGCCGATCGGCGTGCCCTCCGTTTTCTCCAGATCGATGCCGGCAGCGTAGACGAGGCGCGCGGCGTGACGGATTTCGCAGCCGAGGCCGATGGCGAAGCGCGGCTGCGGCAGCGGGTGCGGCGCGACGGGGCGGCGCACCATTTGTGCGATCGAGAAATAGCGCGTGCCGTCGGGCAGCTCGATCACCTGCTTCAGCAGGCGGTCAGGCGTGTCGAAGGTCGAGTGCACGTTCCACAACGGACAAGTGCCGCCGAATTTCGAGAACGGGAACGTGCCCGATGAAAATCGCTTCGAGACGTTGCCGGCATTGTCGACACGAAGCAGGAAGAACGGGATGCCGCGCGCGTTCGGCCGCTGCAGGGTGGTGAGCCGATGGCAGACCTGCTCGAAGCCGGAATTGAAGCGCTGTGCCAGCAGATGGATGTCGTAGTTCAATGCTTCGGCGGCAGCCAGGAAAGCCGGGTAGGGCATCATCACGGCGGCCGCAAAGTAGTTGCCGAGCGTGATCCGGAACAGGCGGCGCGGTGTGTCGTCGAGCGGGCCGGCGCGGCCGATGATGGTCTCCAGATGCTGCGCGCATTCAACCAGGCCAAGCTGAAAGGCGAGCTGGAACGCGCGGCCGGGCGGGTCGACCAGTTCGGAGATCAGGAGCTGTCGGCGGTGGCGGTCGAAGCGCCTCAGCGTCTCGCGCATCACGTCCACCGGCATGATGCGGGTCTGGATCGAATGCTTTTCGCGCAGCCGCGCCGCGAGCGCCGCATAAAGCTCTTCGGCCGGCACGTTCAGCTCGTCGCGCAAAGTCTCCGCGGCCTGCTCGAGTTCCGGAAAGTAGTTGCGGTTGGCCTCGATCAGCTCGCGGACGCGCTCGACCGGATTGGCCTCATAGCGGGTGCCGACGTCGCGGTCGGCCATTTGTGCCGCGGCCAGCGTCTCGCCCTGGCGGGCCTCGGTATAGGCGGCATAGAGCCGTTGCAGCGCATGGGTGACGCCCGGGCAGAGCTCGGCGAGGTCGCGCAGTTCCTGCTTGGGAACGTCGATCTGGCGGAACAGCGGGTCGGAGAAAATCTCGTTGAGTTCGGCGAAGAAGCGGTCCTCGTCGGCGGTCGCGAGGTCGCGCAGGTCGAGGTCGTAGGTTTCGGCCAGCCGCAGCAGGATCTGGGCGGTCACCGGACGCTGATTACGCTCGATCAGATTGACATAGCTCGGCGAGATCCCGAGCCCCTCGGCGATCTGGGTCTGCGACAGCCCCAATTGCTGCCGGATCCGCCGGAAGCGCGGGCCGACGAAGAGCTTCTTGCTGGAACCGGCGGGCATTCTCAGGTCTCCGGAGGCATCAAGGGCAGGCTTGCTGACCAATTTTATTTACAAGATTTACAAAGTGACATTTATTACAAGTACCGATGTTACATGACATCACCATTCAAATACAAGCCCACTATACGAGCTGAGCTTTCTCGCGTTTAGCTTCTGACACGCATCTCGCAAATGCATTGTCAAGAATGTCGATGGCTGGTGGCCATCGTCAGCGAAAGGATCAGGCACATGAATTACCAGCCCCGCGGCATCAGCACCCTCCAGGCCCCCGCCTCGTATCAGAGCGAGGTCGAGGCGGCCCGGTCGCTCCTGGAGACCCAGCCGACCTGGAACGGGGTGTCGGCCGAGGCCGTCGCCCGCATGCGCCTGCAGAATCGCTTCAAGACCGGCCTGGATATCGCCCGCTACACCGCGGCGCTGATGCGAGCCGACATGGCCGCCTATGACGGCGATCCCACCAAGTACACGCAGTCGCTGGGCTGCTGGCACGGCTTCATCGCCCAGCAGAAGCTGATCTCGGTCAAGAAGCACTTCGGCAAGACCGATCGCACCTATTTGTACCTGTCCGGCTGGATGATCGCGGCGCTGCGCTCCGAGTTCGGCCCGCTGCCCGACCAGTCGATGCACGAGAAGACCTCGGTGCCGGCGCTGATCGAAGAACTCTACACCTTCCTGCGTCAGGCCGACTCACGCGAGCTGAACGATATCTTCCGCAACCTCGATAAGGCCCGCAAGGAAGGCGACAAGGTCAGAGAGAAGGAGTTGATCGAGAAGATCGACAACTTCCAGACCCATGTCGTGCCCGTCATCGCCGACATCGACGCCGGCTTCGGCAATGCGGAGGCGACCTATCTGCTCGCCAAGAAGATGATCGAGGCGGGTGCCTGCGCGCTCCAGATCGAGAACCAGGTCTCGGACGAGAAGCAGTGCGGCCACCAGGACGGCAAGGTCACGGTGCCGCACGAGGTGTTCCTCGCCAAGATCCGGGCCTGCCGCCACGCGTTCCTCGAACTCGGCGTCGAAGACGGCATCGTCGTGACCCGTACCGACTCGCTCGGTGCCGGCCTGACCCAGCAGATTGCGGTCAGCCACAAGCCCGGTGACCTCGGCGACCAGTACAACAGCTTCCTGGATTGCGAGGAAGTGACGGCGGAGAACGCCCGCAATGGCGACGTCATCATCAACCGCAACGGCAAGATGATGCGTCCGAAGCGGCTGCCCTCCAATCTCTATCAGTTCCGCCCGGGCACCGGCGAAGACCGCTGCGTGCTGGACTGCATCACCTCGCTGCAGAACGGCGCCGACCTGCTCTGGATCGAGACCGAGAAGCCGCATATCGAGCAGATCGCCAAGATGGTCGACCGGATCCGCAAGGTGGTTCCGAACGCGAAGCTGGCCTACAACAACTCGCCCTCGTTCAACTGGACCCTCAACTTCCGTTGGCAGGTCTACGATGCGATGAAGGAAGCCGGCCAAGACGTCAGCAAGTACAATCGTGCCGAGCTGATGAAGGTGGAATACGACGATACGCCGCTGGCAAAGGAAGCCGACGAGCGCATCCGCACCTTCCAGGCGGATTCGGCTAAGCGTGCCGGCATCTTCCACCACCTGATCACGTTGCCGACCTACCACACGGCGGCGCTCTCGACCGACAATCTGGCGAAGGAATATTTCGGCGACCAGGGCATGCTCGGCTATGTCAAGAACGTCCAGCGCGCCGAGATCCGTCAGGGTATCGCCTGCGCCAAGCATCAGAACATGGCCGGCTCCGACATCGGCGACGACCACAAGGAATACTTCGCCGGCGAGGCTGCCCTGAAGGCGGGCGGCGCCCACAACACGATGAACCAGTTCGGCTAACGCATCACGCTAATCGACAGGAGACTGACAATGACCAACAGCAATTTCTGGGTGATCGGCGGCGAGTTCGGCTCGATGAACTTCCACAAGCTGGTGGAAGGCTCGGCCCAGGTGCAGGGTCCGTTCAAGACCCGCAAGGAGGCCGAGGACGCCTGGCGCTCGGTCTCGGAAGAGAACCGCCACAAGGCGGGCGTCCGCTTCTCGATCGTGGAAGAGCCGTCGCGGGTCTCGGCGTGAGAATCTGAACTAACATGCCAATCTGAATAAGAAGACGTCCAAGGACGGAGGGTCCCATCCGGCGCAAGCCGGGTGGGACCGTCTGTTTTTGGCACAGGTGAATAGCCTGTGGGCTCCGTAAGTAACTGGAATTGTAGGGCCTTTGCGGACACATTGGTTGCTGATAGGTTAATCCGGCCAAGTGAGGACGAGGCCGCCAATGTCAGAGCCCGAGACCAGCGGGATCCATCCCAGCCAGCCGCGCCCGGTGCGGCTGCGCGATGCACTGTTGCGGGCGCGGATCGAGGCTGCCGACCGGACCGGCGTCGTCGTCGATTTGCGCGATGCCGAGGTGGCACGGCTCGAGATCCTCAACGATTCGCTCGATCCCCTGTTCGCGCAGGTGCCTGACAAGATCGACCTGTTCGACCGCGGTATCAGCCAGGGCGATACGCCCAGGCTCTGGATCGACGTCGTCGCGCACATCGTGATGGGGCGCGACAAGCGGATGTACCGCTTCGTGCAGGACACCCGCTTCGGCCGCATCGTGCTCGCCGAATCGCACGACACCGCTGTCATCGTCGAGGCCGTGACCGATTACGTCGCGCGCCGCATGATCGAGCGCGAGCATGCGATGGTGGTCCCGCCCGAGCCGAAGCCCGAGGTAGCGCAGCCGCGGCGCCGCTCGCGCGTCTGGCCATTCGTGTTCGGATTTGTGCTCGGCGCCGCCGCGCTGTTCGGGCTTGCCGTACTCGCGGCCCTGCGGAGCTGGTGACTCACCCTCCGCCGTCATTCCGGGGCGCGCGAAGCGCGAGCCCGGAATCCATTAATCAGCACGTATTGCGGCCCGATGGATTCCGGGTTCATGCTTCGCATGCCCCGGAATGACAGCGGTCTAAATCAACTTCACATGCTTGATCTGCCCGATCTGAAATCCAGCTCCCAGGCTCCGCACCGTCTGCTCGCAACGCCAGCCGGTGTTGTCCTTCTCGATCGTGAACAGATTGTAGGCCGCAGCCGGGGTGCGCCCGTGCGCGAGCGCGGAGGCCGATGGCACGCCGATTGCGGGAATGTTGCCGTTGGGGCCTTCGAACCACATCGTCGAATGAATGTGGTCGTGCCCGTGCAGGATCAGCTCGACGCCGTGGCGTTTCAAGAGCGTCAGCAGCTCGGCCGAGTCGATCATCCGCTTGTGGCGCGCGCCGGACTTCAGTGGATGATGCACCAGCAGCACGCGAAAGACGTCCTCGGCTGCGAACCGCTCGAGCATCTCTTCGAGCGACGCGAGCTGATCGCGTCCGAGCGCGCCTGTCGCCATCAACGGCAAGGTGGGCACCGCCGTGGACAGGCTGATCAGCGCGAGCGGCCCGCGCCGGCGCAGGCTCGGAAAGCCGATACGGCCATCGTCACCCGCAAGATAGGGCGCGAACGTTTCGCCGAAGCGATGAAGAGTGGCGCGGACATAAGCGTCGTGATTGCCGGGAATCGTGGTGACGCGGTCGGGCGGACCGAGGCCGTCGAGCCAGGCGCGCGCCGGCGCGAATTCCGCCTCCAGCGCCAGATTGACGAGATCGCCTGTGACCGCGATGTGGTCGGGACTTTGCGCCTTCACGTCGGCGACGAGTGCGTCGAGCACCTCGCGGCGCTGGTACTTGTGACGGTTGCGTGTCCAGTTGACGTAGCCGAGCGCGCGCTTGCCGGCGAGCTCGATCAGCCGCGGCTTCGGCAGCGGCGGCAGATGCGGGTCCGACAGATGGGCGAGCGTGAAGGGGGCCATTGGGGCGATTGCCTCGCTATTCGCCCGCTGTAATGGCAAGGTCGCAGGCCAGGTGCAAGCGGGGATCAAGGGGGCCCGATGGCGGAACGTCTGAACAGCGTCCGACGCAGATTCGAGCCGCTGCTGCGGCGAATCTTCCACGCCTATTTCCTGCTGGTCCGCGGCATGACGCTCGGCGTCCGCGCCGTGGTGCTGGATGCCGACACCAGGGTGTTCCTGGTCAGGCACAGCTACGTCACGGGCTGGTATCTGCCCGGCGGCGGCGTCGATCTCGGCGAGACCATGGAGCAGGCGATGCGCCGCGAGCTCAAGGAGGAGGGCGATATCGATCTCACTGGCGATGCCGTGCTGCACGGCATCTTCCTCAACAGCCACGTCTCGCGCCGCGACCACGTCGCGGTCTACGTCGTCAGGCAGTTCAAGCAGGATCGCCTGCCCGCGCCCAACCACGAGATCGCCGAGTGCGGGTTCTTCGCGGTCACCGCGCTGCCCGAGGGGACCACGCCCGGCACGCGGTTGCGGATCGCGGAAGTCCTGCACGACAGGCCGCGGATTGCGACGTGGCGATGATGGCTGCCTGTGCTAGTAAATCGCCGCACCTGCGGTGTCGGCGCATGGACGAGGGATGAAGATTGTCTGAATCGACGAGGTCATGGCCATTTCGGGTCGCCGTGCTGGTGCCCTGCTACAATGAGGAAGCCGCCGTCGCGACGGTCGTCGCTGATTTCCGCAAGGCCCTGCCTGCGGCCGAGGTCTACGTGTACGACAACAATTCGACCGATCGCACCGCGGCGGTCGCGCGCGAGGCGGGAGCGATCGTGCGCAGCGAACGGCGCCAGGGCAAAGGTCACGTCGTGCGCCGCATGTTCGCGGACATCGAGGCCGACATCTACGTGCTCGTCGATGGCGATGCGACCTACGACGCGCCGAGCGCGTCGCGCATGATCGACGAGCTCCTCGACGACCATCTGGATATGGTTGTCGGTCTGCGTGTCGATCAATCGCAAGCGGCCTACCGGCGCTGTCATCGCATCGGCAACCGGCTGTTCACCGGTTTCCTGGCATCGACCTTCGGCCACGCCTTCAAGGACAGCCTGTCCGGCTACCGCGTGTTCTCGCGCCGCTTCGTCAAATCCTTCCCGGTCCTGTCCGGTGGCTTCGAGATCGAGACCGAGTTCGCGGTCTATGCGCTGGAATTGTCGCTGCCGGTCGCCGAGGTCGAGACGCCCTATTACGCGCGCCCGGAAGGCTCCTTCTCCAAGCTCGACACCTGGCAGGACGGGTTGCGCATCTTCAACACGATGCTGAAGCTCAACCGGTCGGAGCGGCCGCTGCGCTTCTTTTCGGCGATCGGCATCGTGCTCGCGCTGCTGTCGATCGCTTTCGGGCTGCCCGTCGTGATCACCTTCCTCGAAACCGGCCTCGTCCCGCGCCTGCCCACCGCCGTGCTCTCCATGGGTCTGATGATCATGGCGCTGCTTTCGGCTTCGTCGGGGCTCGTGCTCGACACCGTGACGCGCGGGCGGCGGGAAATAAAGATGCTCGCCTACCTGTCCCAACCGCCGCTCGGGCGGACCTGAAATTGCCTCCCGGGGCCGGGCGCAATCGTATGGACCGCTGCCCTCCAAGGTGATATCCCGCCGACGCGATGAACGATCTCTCCCTCACCATCCGGTCGGAAGCCGCCGGCGATGCTCAGGCGATCGAGCGGCTGCACGAACGCACCTTCGGACCCGGCCGCTTCGTGCTCAGCGCGTACCGAATCCGCGAGCATGTGGATCATGTGCTCGATCTATCCTTCACCGCCCGCGTCGGTACGTTGCTGGTCGGATCCGTACGGCAATTGCCGATTTGCGTCGGCGACACGCCGGCACTGCTGCTCGGGCCCCTGACGGTCGAGCCTCCGTTCCGCAGCCGCGGCGTCGGCCGGCTGCTGCTCGAGCGCGCACTGACGGATGCGAAGGCGCAGGGCCATCGCCTGGTGCTGCTGGTCGGCGACGAGCCCTATTACAGCCGCGTCGGCTTCAAGCAGGTCCCCAAGGGACGCGTCACCATGCCGGGCCCGGTCGATTACAGCCGGCTCCTCGTCATCGAGCTGGTCGAGGGCGCGTTCGAAGGCGTATCGGGACCGGTCGGTCCGGACTGGAGCAAGACGCGCACCTGACGCCATCGCTTCGAAGCTCACATGAAGGTAGAGCAGTGCCGGTCGATCAGCAATATTACCGGGAAGTGGCGTCCGGGAGCACGGCGGAAAAGCTGCTGATCGCCGCGCGCGACCGCATCTACCAGGATTTCATCGCCCGCATGCAGCCGTCTGCCTTGGACGAGATCCTGGATGTCGGCGTATCCGACGTGATCAACGACGGCGCGAACGTGCTGGAGCGAAGCTACCCGCATCAGCACAAGATCACGGCGTGCGGGCTCGGCGAAGGAATCGGGTTCAAGGCGGCTTTTCCGCTTTGCCGTTACGTGCAGATCGAACCGAATACACGGCTGCCGTTCAACGACAATGCGTTCGATGTCGCGACGTCCAATGCCGTGCTCGAGCATGCCGGTAGCCATGAAAATCAGGTGCTCCTGGTCGAGGAGCTTTGCCGCGTCGCGCGGCGGGTGTTCATCACCGTGCCCAACAGGTTCTTTCCGGTCGAGCACCACACCGCCATCCCGCTGGCGCATTATCTCGACGGCACCTTCAGGATCGCCTGCAGGATCGCCGGCAAGTCGGAATGGACCGACGAGCAGAACCTGATCCTGATGACGCGAAAACGGCTGCTGGGGCTCGCCGCCAAGTCCTCCACCCCTAAGTCCGCGGCCGTGGGCTACACCGGTTTGTCGCTCGGCCCGCTATCGTCCAATCTCTATCTTGCATTCCGCTAAAGCAGCGCCGCCTCCGTCGCATCATGATCCCCGATGAAGAAGATCCACACCAGCAAAGCCGTCTTCGCCGTGTTGTTTCTCGCGGTGCTGATCGGCCATTTCTGGACCATGATGCGATGGAATGAGGCGCGCGGCGTCTATGACGACATCTGCTACCTCAGGCAGGCGCATCTGTTCCAGAGGTTCGGGCTGGTGGAGGGCTTCGACACCAACCTCGGCCGCGACGACGATGGCTATCAGAAAGCGAAGCTGAAGGAGATCGGCTACCCGGACTGGAACGATACGACCGCGGCGCCCTGTCACAATCTGATGCCGGCCACGGGGAAGGTCGTCATTCAATATCCGCCGGGTGTCGGCCTCGTGTTGGCGCTGTTTCCGCCAGGTCACCAGGTCGTGCCCATGTACATGCTGGCGACCATTGTCGTGCTCGGCTTTGCGCTGTTTGCGCTTTCTCTCGCGCGCAGCATGCGGTCGGTCCTGATGGCCGGGACGTTCGGCTGCCTTGCGATCTACCTGATGGTCAATCCGGTCAAGGCGAGCTATTCGATGGCCCCGACCGTCGTCGTGTGCGCGCTCGCGGGATGTCTCACGGCGCGATGGCTGGCGGGCCCGCGATCTCAACCGAGGATCTGGCCGCTGGCGCCGATCGGCTTCCTGCTCGGACTGACCGTCGATTTCCGGTTGGCCAATCTCTTCCTGGCGTCCGGCTATGGCCTGTTTCTCCTCGTCGCGTTCCTTGCGGAACGGACGTTGTCCCGGTTCTTGCAGGGGCTCGTGTTCGGCCTCGCGTTGCTGGCCGGCGTGATCCCGACCATCGTCTCTTACGCCGTCAACGCCGGCAGTCCGTTCGCGTCGACCTACGGCAACAACCCCGATGTCAGGCCGCTGGATTTTTCGTTCGCGGTGGTCCGGGACTATCTCGCCGACCCGCTCCAGACCTTGCTGATCGTCATCGGAATTGCAGGCTCGATCTGGCTGTTGCGGCAGGCGAACGGCATTCGCCGTGTCGCGCTGCTCACGTTGGCTAATCTGGCGCTCAACCTCGCCTTCTTCTTCACCTATCCGATCGCGACGCCATACTACACGATCCCCATTTCTCTCCTGACATTGTGGACCCTGCTATTTGCCGTGCTGTTTCGGGAGGTGGCCGAGGCCGCCCCCGAAGTGGCCGCCTCAGCCAGAGCGCGATGAAGTCCGGCTAGCTATCTCGCTTTCAGAACTTGAAGTTCGCAAACGCCCGCACGCCGATGCCGGGCATCAACACCTCGTCCTTGGTGTAGGACACCGAGTTACGGATGTTTTCGTTCAACAGATTGTTGCCGACGAGGCCGAGCAGCATCTCGCGCGCGCCGAATGCATTCGGGTTGAGCTTGGTCTTGTAGCTCACCTCGGCTTTCAACAAATTGTAGCCCGCCGTCGGCGTCTCCGCGATCACGGCGACGTTGTTCTGCGCGAAGGCGTGCAACAGGTTGATGCGGGCAAGCCAGTTGTCGTCGCGCCAGAACACGCCGCCGCCCAGCCGCACCGGCGGAATGCGCGGCACGTTGGTGCCGTCGCTGAAGGTGGCGCGGACCACGTCGAACTGGTTCTCGATGCCCCAGATGCCGCCCTGGAATGCGCCGATGTCGAGCTGCGACTGGAATTCGCCGCCGCGGAAGTTGGCGTCCCGCTGCGAATAGACCGCCTGGTTCACCTCGGCGCCGGGCGCGCCGCACGAGGCAAAGTCCTCGTCGCACATCACGCCAGTGAGACGGCGATAGATGAAGTTGTTGAAGTGCGTGTAGTAGACGGTCGCCTCGAACCGGAACGGCCCCGTCGCCTTGCGCAGGCCGACTTCGACGGACTTCGCGGTCTCGATGCCGAGGTTGGGGTTGCCGATGTCGAAGGTCGCGGTTGCATCATGCGCGCCGCGCGAGAACAGCTCCGCCGCCTTCGGCGCGCGCTCGACATATTGCGCGGTGATGCTGCCGACCAAGCCGCCCGGCAGATCCTGCAACAGGCCGATGCTGCCGCTCTTCGGCGTGAAGGACGGATTGCGCGAGATCGCCGCCTGCGGCGTGCCGTCGGGCAGGAAGTCCGCGGGAAAATCCGGTGTCGTGCCGTGCAGCTCGACATGCTCGATGCGGCCCGCGATCTGCGCCCGCGTCGCGTCCGTGAACTTGAACTCGTTGAAGGCGTAACCGGCAACGCGCGTGCTGTTGTTCGGGTCCCACAGGCCGTTGAACAGCGTGCCCGGATTGTCCGGGCTCGGCGCGCTCAATTCCTGATGGCCGACCTGGAAGCCCAGCGCCGTCGTCACCTCGGCGAAGCGCGCGTTGAACGGCATCAGCTGCACCTCGGTGCGGATCTCCTGCTCCTTGTTGGTGAAAGTCTGCCGCACGCCGTCGCTGTTGGGATTGGCAGGATCGGCAAGCCCGATCTCGTTGTGCCGGTAGTCGGTCGCACCAGCCCAGAAGCGAACGATGTCGATCGCCGCAGCGTCGGGATGGTACTCGCCCTTGACGTTGATCTTGGTCTGGTGACCGTCGATCCGCGTGTTGTGGTCGGCGCCGTCGATGCCGGGGATGTGGTAGAGCGCGTCGTTCTGCGTGATCGCCGCACCGATATAGCCGCCCTGGAAAAAGTAGGAGCCGCCGATCGAGGCGCCGTCCGAGCGCGTCGCCGAATTGGGCTGGCGTCCGTTGACGACGGGCCGGGTCTGGTCGGCGAGGTACGGGTAGCTCGGGATGCTGTAATCGGTGGTGTTGCGGCCGTAGACGTCGGCATGGAGCGCAAAATTGCCGCCGCCGGTGTCGAGCAGCACGCCGCTTTCAACGCCACGGTCGACCGAGCTGAACGCGCTGCGCGTCTCGGCGATGACGCAAGGCGATGTCGCGGCGCTCGCGAGCGGCGCCTTGGCCGGCATGCCGTAAGCCTGGAACGACGGAGCGCAGTTCGGCAGCGTGTCGGGAATCCGGTTGTTGGTGGCGCTGACGACTCCGCCGATCGAGGTCGAGCCGTAGCGCAGCGCAGCCGGCCCGCGCACCACCTCGACCTGGTTGGTCGCGAGCGGATCGATCGGGACGAAGTGATCCTCGCCGAGATCGGAGGCGCCGCCGGCATTGGTGCCGTTCTCGACGATGCCGACGCGGTTGACGTCGAGCCCCCGGATGATCGGCCGGCTGGAAGCGCCCGGCGCGAAGCTCGAGCCGGTGATGCCGGGTTTCGAAAACAGGAGATCGCCGAGCTGGCCGCCGCCCTCGCGGCGAATTTCCTCGTTCGGTACCACCGTGACGGTCGCGAACTGGTTGGTCACGATGGGCAGCACGCCCTGCTGAGATGCGGCGGGCGTAGAGGCTGCC
The DNA here is from genome assembly GCF_055811695.1 of Bradyrhizobium sp. MI1.3. Lineage (NCBI taxonomy): Bacteria > Pseudomonadati > Pseudomonadota > Alphaproteobacteria > Hyphomicrobiales > Nitrobacteraceae > Bradyrhizobium > Bradyrhizobium sp. MI1.3. The sequence goes on from NZ_JBVVPQ010000068.1 coordinate 16,874, forward strand.
GGCGTGGCGTCCGCCGTGCGTTCCTGGCTGCGCGCCCGCGCGGTTCGCGTAGGGCGGCCCGGGTTGCGGGTCGGCACCACCGCCCTGCGTACGATGGGGCTCGGAGCCGTCACGGTGACGGCGGGGATCTCGGTCGATGACTTATCCTCGGCCAGCGCCGAGGTGGCAGCGCCGAGCAGGAGCAGGCTTGCTCCGCCAAGGCGCCGCGCGCGCCGCAATTTGAATGACATGGTCCTGATTCCAGTCAGGCGCCGTCCGCATGTTGGTCTGCTGATCGGAGGCGGCCTGCCGTCGCTGCGCGACGGAATTCGACTTCAACTGCTCCCGGGCACGCGCCTGAAAGCGGCGAGCCCGAGCGTGATCAAGCGTTGTTGGAAGTCAGGACGCGGGAGGGGCGCGGGGCTGGAATGCCGTGCCGGCCGATTTCAAATGGACGAATTCGGCGTCGGTGGTGCGGTAGAGCAGGTCGATCGCCTGCGGCAGCAACAACACAGGTGGCGCCGCGAACATGACGGTGCCGGCCATCGCGACCAATGCGCAGATCGCACAATTGTCCTCGCCCGGCTGTTCCCTGTCGGGAGCCGACGGCGATTGCCTCTCGACCGCGGCACGGTCGATCGACGCAACGCCGTTGCTGTCGTCGGTCTGCTGAAGCGAGGCCTGGGCGAGGGGAGCGGCCTGGGCGAACCAATGGCTGTGGCCGAACGTCAGCGCGAACTGCACCAGCATCGCGAAGATCGCGAGCCGGGCGCCGTGTCTGATATTCGACCGGAACCACTTCATCTGGAAACGCCACCCCCACATCGCGAGGGATCATCCCCTGATCCCGCGACGTTATAATGTAACATCGCCCGATCGGTCAGCGGATGTCAACCGCAGCCGCACCGACCCGAGTGGGCCGGCTCCTCGATGTGTCGTTCGGGCAACTGAAAGATCTCGGCTGAGGACCTATCGAATGGCTTACGGGAACGGCGATTGATTGACTCAGTGCCAGCGCGAGGAGGCGGCATCAGAGCTTTTTGCTCTGGAGCCAGGTGCGGATAGCCTCGATGTGTTCTGCCTTGCGCTCCAGCGGCAGCCAATGCCCTGCGGGCATGCTCGTTACGGTCAGGTCCGGGCAGGCGGAGCGCATCGGGTCACCTTGGCGATTTCCGGTGATGCTGCAGATCTGATCAAAGTCGCCGTTAACGAACAGCACCGGCTGCGACAGGCGGCCGCCACTGGGTGCCTTGCGCGCATAGGCGATGTCGGCGTCGTCGTTCAGGTACCACGCGCAGGATGGGCGGAAGCCATGAGCCTGGAACGACTGCACCAGCACCTCGAAGTCCGCCGGCGGCCAGAGAGCCGGATCAGGCTCAGTCGGCGGGGCGCGGTGCGCGGCGCCAAAGCGCCCTCCATTGCGCGTGACCATCGCATTCGGCGAAACCTTGCCGATGCCGGCGGGGTTGCCTGGCCGAAAGATCGACGCCAGCGATGCGGCCAGATCTGCATCGAGGTCGGCGACTGCCGCCTCGAAGTGCGTGGTGTAGTAACGGTAGTAATCCCATTGGCCGTCCGGATATTGGTCAACCGGATAAATCGTTCGGTCGACCAGCGGGACGACTGTGCGCAGGGCGTGCCCGTCGGGTTGATACGCCAGCGAGGTCAGCACGACGCCGCGGCTGCGCTTGGGCTGATGCGCGACCAACTGACCAACCACAACACAGCCCCAGTCGTGGCCAACCCAGATCGCAGGCTTGCCGCCGAGGTGATCATGGAGTTCGGCCATGTCTGTCACGATTTCCTCGATGGTATAGGCGTCGTTGGCTGCGGGCGTGGAAGAGCCGCCGTAGCCGCGCAGATCGGGAGCGACGCAGTGCCAACCGTCGGCGGCAAACGCGTCCATCTGAGCGCGCCACATCAAACTGATGCTCGGCCAGCCATGGACGAAGATCATCAACGGTCCGTCGGCCGGCCCGCACTCGATGTAGCGCGTTGTCTGACGAGGCGAGCTGAACGTGCGCTGGTGAAGTGTGTCTGTCATGGTCGAGTAACTCCGCTTCTCATCGAACGCTCGCGCTGTTTGGGTGCTGCGAAGGCTCCGTCGAGAACTGCTCTTGTCCGCGGGGAGCGATGCCTGGACAGGGACACGCCTGCCCAGAGCCGAGGAAGAACCGCCCCCAGATTTCACAACGCGCTACATTCGACCGAGTTCGGGGTCGAAGGCGCTATGGAGCTTCCGGCGAAGAAGTGACGATTGGATTTATCCGACTAACGGGAAGCGAAGGGACGCGCGTAAGCCGCCTAGCGCCCTTCACGGACCCACGTCGCAGCAAACGCGCCGAGCAGCAGCAATAGGCCGATCAGGCCGGCAAAGATCGGCAGCACGCCGACGCCCTTCACGACGCTGGCGTCGCGCATCCGCACGCCCATCCAGCCGTCACCATGGAAGACGCTCGCCGAGCGGACCGGCAGGATGCGCGGCAGCTCGACGCTGGCGCCGTCGACCACGCGCACGGCGTCACCGCCGGTCGCCTGGGTCAGCGGCTTCAACGTCTCGGTGGTGGAGGTGACTTCCGAAAACTCCTTCGGATTGGTCGGGCCGACATTGATCAGCGCCTTCAGCGTGCCGTCGGTGGCTTGCCACAGGCCGAGCTCGCTCGCCGGCAGGCTGGCGCGCCATTCGCCGGGATCGCCGGCTGCAAGCGTCAGGTCGCGCGACACGCCGGACGGCGAGGTCACGCTCACCGGCTGGACGCTGTCCGCCATGGTCTGGCGCACCACCACGAGATTCTTGCCCTGCACCTGCAGGCGCAACGCTTCCTCGTCCAGATCAGGCTGCTTCATCAGCCAGTGCGACATCCGCCGCAATAGATCGAGATGCGGGCCGCCGCCTTCATAGCCGCGCGCCCACAGCCAGATGTGGTCGGAGAGCAGCAGCGCGACGCGGCCCTCGCCGAAGCGCGAGAGAAACAGCAGCGGCTTGCCGTCGACGCCCGTCATGACGGGCGGGTTGACCGCATTGCGGGTCTCGACGGTGCGGAAGAACCGGCTCCAGCGCGGCGGCTCGGAGGCCGAGCCCTCGAGGCCGCGCGTGACGGGATGGCGTTTGCCGACGTCGGACAGATGCGCGTAGAACGGCTTTTCCGTCACCCCGACGGGTTCGGCCGGCAGCACCGAATCCAGCGGCGTGCGCCAGATGCTGGTGTTGGACGCGTAATCGGGGCCGGCCGAGACCAGCACTGCGCCGCCGGAGCGCACGTAGCGTGCGATGTTGTCGAAATAAGCGATCGGCAGCACGCCCTGGCGGGCATAGCGGTCGAAGATGATCAGCTGGAATTCGTTGATCTTCTGCTGGAACAGCTCGCGGGTCGGAAACGCGATCAGCGACAATTCGTTGATCGGCGTGCCGTCCTGCTTCTCCGGCGGCCGCAGAATGGTGAAGTGGACGAGATCGACGCTGGCGTCGGACTTGAGCAGATTGCGCCAGGTGCGCTCGCCGGAATGCGGCTCACCCGAGACCAGCAGCACGCGCAGCTTGTCGCGCACACCGTCGATGGCGACCACGGCGCGGTTGTTCACCGGCGTCAATTCCCGATCGAGAGGCGAGGCCTCGATTTCGACGATGTTCGGCCCGGAATGCTTGATGTCGACCTCGACGCTTGCGGCCTGGCCGCTCGAAAGCGTGCGCTCGTTGATGACCTCGCCGTCTCTGCGGACCGTGACCTTGGCGCGCTCGCCGCTGACGCCCTGGTCGTCGAGGCGGTAGGTGATGGTCTGGGGCTGCCCGACGATGCCGAAGCGCGGCGCGGCGATGACCGCAATACGGCGGTCGCGCTCGTCCTTCTGCCCCGTGATCAGCGCGTGCACCGGCGCCTGGAAGCCGAGCCCGGCGGCGTTGGCCGGAACGTCGTGGACACGGCCGTCGGTGATCAGGAACGCACCGGCGACGCGGTCGACCGGCACGTCCGACAAGGCCGAGGCCAGCGCCCCGAACAGCTTGGTGCCGTCGGTCTCGCCGTCGGCCTGTCCGGCATCGACGACGCGGACCTCGAGCCCCTTGATCTTCTTCAGGCTGTCGACCAGCGCTTCCTGCGCCTGAGCGGCCTCGCGATTGCGATTGCCGAAATTCTGGCTCGGGCTCTTGTCGACGACGATTGCGGCAACCGAGGTGAGGGGATCGCGGTCCTCGCGCGTGAAGGAAGGATTGGCGAGCGCCAGCAGGAACAACGCCAGCGCGGCCACACGCACGGCAGCGCCGCGCGCACGCGCCAGCAGCAGCACCAGCGCGATGACGACGATCGCGGCCAGCGCGAGCCACAGGACGATCGTGGGAACCAGCGGCGTGAATGCGATGCCGTAATTCATATCGATCCTATTGCCCCAGTCGTTCGATCAACGCCGGTGCGTGCACCTGGTCGGCCTTGTAGTTGCCGGTCAGCGTGTACATCACGATGTTGGCGCCGGCGCGGTAGGCGAATTCGCGCTGGCGGGGGTCGCCGCCGGTCACCGGCAGCATGGCCTGTCCGTCGGGCCGCACGGCCCAGGCGCCGGCAAGGTCGTTCGAGGTGATGATGATCGGTGAGACGCCGTCGCCGCCGCGTGCGGGCCGTTGCGCGCTGTCGTCGTCGTCTTCCCGCGGCAAGGTCTCGACCCAGGTCTGGCCGGTGGTGAAGCGGCCGGGGAAGTCGCGCAAGAGAAAGAAGGTCTTGGTCAGCACGTGCTCGCGCGGCACCGGCTCCAGCTCGGGCACGTCGAGCGAGGACAGGATCTCGCGGAGCGTCTGCATGGCGGGGGTCTGCGCGGCGCCGTTCGCGCCGGGCGGCGCTTCGACCGCGTCGCGGGTGTCGAACAGCACGGTGCCGCCCTGCTTCATGTAGGCGTCGATTTTGTTGATGGCGTCCCGCGACGGCTTGGGCGCGCCCGGCACGATCGGCCAATAGATCAGCGGGAAGAAAGCGAGTTCGTCGCGCGCCGGGTCGATGCCGACGGGATCGCCGGCCTCAAGCGCGGTGCGCTGCGCCAGGAATAGCGTCAATCCTGACAGCCCGGCCCTGACGATGGAATCGACGTCGGCATTGCCGGTCACGACATAGGCGAGGCGGGTCTGCGACACCGCCTTCATCGCGAACTCGTCGGACGCGCTGTCCGCGTGCGACGGCGTCGGCACGAGCGAGACGAGGCCTGCGAGAACAAGTCCGAAGACGATCATCGCGGGCGCGGCGCGGCGGCGCAGCAGCGCGGCAAGGCCGCCGCCGAGCACCGCGACGATGATGGCGTCGATCAGGAACAGCGCGAGCGCCGTCGACAGCAGCCAGCCGCGCAGGTCCTGCGGCTCGGCGTTGGTGTAGGTGGCGCGCCGGGCGCGCAGGCTCGCGGTGTTCAGGGCTGCGATACGGTCGGCACTGGCAAGCGTGTTCACGGCGAGCGGTCCTTCTGCCGGACCATAGAAGCCCGGCGGATGATCGGGTGTGGCGCGGTCGCGATAATCCGCGGGCAGCGGCTTGGCGGCAGCCGGCGGCGGGCCGAAGGCGCCGAAGCCGTCGAGGATGTGCAACGGCGCCACCGTCTCGGCGGTCCCTTCAGTGGCAACGCCTGCGCCCGGCTTGGCGGTATAGCCGGACATGTCGACGACGCGGCGCAGGATTTCGACGAAGGTGCCCGACATCGGCAGATCCGACCAACGCATGTCGGCGCTGACGTGGAACAGGCTGACCACGCCCTTGCCGCGATGCTCGCCCGTCACCAGCGGCGTGCCGTCTTCCAGCGACGCCCAGCTCTTGGTGGCGAGCACGGCGTCGGGCTCGGCCAGCACCTGGCGGCTGATGGTGACGTCCTTGGGGACCACGACCCCGGCAAAAGGACCGTCGGCGGCAAAAGAGGCCAGATGTTGCGGCTTTTCCCAGGTCAGGCTGCCGCCGAGCGTCCGGCCGCCCTTGCGCAGCTTGACCGGGACGAGATCGTCCTCGGCCTGCGCCAGCCGCGGACCGGCGAACCGCACCAGCACGCCGCCCTGGTCGATCCAGGCATTGAGACGCTCGCGGATTTCAGGGGCGATGGTGCCGACATCGGCAAGGATGATCATCGGCAGCTTCTGGTCGAGGAACTGCGTGATGCCCTGCTGCGGCGAGCCCTTGTCGGCGAGCCGCACGTCGGCGAACGGCGCCAGCGCGCGTGTGAGATAGAAGGTCGGCGCCAGCAGCGGCTGCGCGGTCTCGCTGGTAGAGCCCGAGACAATGCCGATGGCGCGGCGGCGCCAGCGCTTGTCGAGCAGCTGCACCGCGCCTGCGGAGCGCTCACCGGCAATTTCCAGCCGCGTGATGTCGTTGCGCAACTCGACCGGCAGATCGAACGACGCTTCGGTTTCCTTATCCTGCGGGCCGAACGAATAACGCGCTTCGCCGATCGGCGAGGCTTTCTGGTCCAGAGCGCGCACGGTGCCGATTGCGATGCCGCCGTCGGTGCGCCGCACCTTCACCGTCATTTTGGCGGCGGCGTTCTCGGCCGCGACCAGGGCCAGGGGCGACGAGGTGCCGCCTTCGAACACGGTCAGGCTGCGATCGCCGATGGTCTTGCCGAGGCCAGCCACGAATTCCTCGCCGCGACCGGTGTCGACGCTGTCGGAGAGCCAGGCGATCTCGCAGTCGCCGGTCGCTTTCAGGAAGCGATCGATTGCGGTCAGGGTCTCGACGCGCTCGATCGAGTACGGCTTTGGCGTCAGCTGCCGCAACGCGACGCGCGCGGCGCCCGCCGGCATCAGGGTGATATCGCGGTTCGGCTCCGACAGCGGCACCAGCGCAATCGCGCGGCGGTCGTTCTCGGCACTGGCGATCAATTCGTCGGCGGCCCTGATCCTGATGTCCCAGTTGGACGCCGCGCTCCAGCCGTCGTCGAACATGATCATCAGCGGCGCCTTGCTGGCGGCCGCGCCTGTTTGCGGATTCCAGATCGGGCCGGCGGCGGCGAAAATGACCAGCGCCGCGGCCAGCAGCCGCAATGCGGTCAGCCACCACGGCGTCCGCGACGGGGTCTCTTCGCGCGGTGCGATGTCGAACAGCAGGCGCGTCGGCGGAAACTCGATCCGGCGCGGCCGCGGCGGCATCACCCGCAACAGCCACCACAGCACCGGCAGGCTGACGAGGCCGATCAGGAGCAGCGGTTCGGTGAAGGCGAGCGGCAGTCCCATCATGCTGCCGGCCCCGCCTTGATCGTCGTGGTGCGGGCGCCCGACTTGCTCACCTGCATGCCGGCATGCAGGAACAGCAGCAGTTCGGCGGCCGAGCGGTCGGTCGCATGCGTCGTGAACAGCCAGTCGAGCTTGTTGGTCTCGGCGCGGATCTGGTCGCGGTGCAGCGCGAGCCGCGCGGTGTAATCCTGCGCCCAGCTCTCGGCGCGGCCGGCGGTGATCACGCCGAACCCTTCTGGCTCGACGAACTCGACGCGGCCGGAATAGGGGAATGATTCCTCGGCGGGATCGACGACCTGCACGAGCGTGCCATGCGCACCGGAGCCGGACAGGCCGCCGAGCGTGGTCCTGATCTCGGAGATCGGCGACCAGAAGTCCGACAGCACGATCGTCTCGGCCAGCGCCGCGGGCACGAAGGACGGCGGCAGGCTCAAGCGGTCGGCATCGTCATGCAGCATCGCCTGCGCCATCTTGTCGATGACGCTGCGGCTCGCGGTCGGTGCCATCAGCCCGGGAATGCCGACGCGTTCGCCGCCGGAGACGAGCAACTCGGCCAGCGCGAAGGCGACGATCAGCGTCCGCTCGAGCTTGGATTCGCGCGCCTGTTTTGAAGCGAAGGCCATCGAGGGCGAGCGGTCGGGCCAGATCCAGACCGTGTGCGAGGCTTCCCATTCGAGCTCGCGGACATAGAGCAGATCGTCGCGCGCCGATCGCCGCCAGTCGACGTTCTGCGACGGCTCGCCGGAGACGAAGCGGCGGTACTGCCAGAAATTTTCGCCGGAGCCGGCGCGACGGCGGCCGTGCAGGCCGTGAATGACGTTGGCGGCGATACGGCGGGCCTCGAGCACCAGGCGCGGCAAGGAAGCTGCGAGCGTGCGGCTTTCGCCATCGGCACGTCGGATCGCGATGATTTCCTTTGCTGCGTGCCCGTTCTCCGCCGCCATCAACCGATCCGTGTCTTCAATTGCCGGATCACGTCCGGAATCGTGCGGCCTTCGGCGCGCGCCTGGAATGTCAGCGCCATGCGGTGCTTCAGCACGGGCTCGGCGAGGTCAAGCACGTCGTCGATCGAAGGCGCGAGGCGTCCGTCGATCAGCGCGCGTGCGCGCACCGCGAGCATCAGCGATTGGCTGGCGCGCGGGCCCGGGCCCCAGGCGATGAATTTGCTGGTGTCGCCGCCGTCCGGACCCGGACGGGCCGCGCGCACCAGCGACAGGATCGCCTCGACCACGGAATCGCCGACCGGCAGGCGCCGGATCAGTCGCTGCGCGGTGATGAGTGCGTCAGGTGTCATCGCGCCCTTCGCCAGCGTCTCGTCAGCGCCGGTGGTTTCGAACAGGATGCGGCGCTCGGCGTCGCGGTCGGGATAGTCGACGTCGATCTCCATCAGGAAACGGTCGAGCTGGGCTTCAGGCAGCGGATAGGTGCCTTCCTGCTCCAGCGGGTTTTGCGTGGCGAGCACGTGGAACGGCTTCGGCAGATCGTGACGCGCGCCGGCAACGGTGATGTGCTGCTCCTGCATCGCCTGCAGCAGCGCCGACTGCGTGCGCGGGCTGGCGCGGTTGATCTCGTCGGCCATCAGCAGTTGCGCGAACACGGGGCCGGAGATGAAGCGGAAGGCACGCTTGCCGGAGGTGCTCTCGTCGAGCACTTCGGCGCCGAGAATGTCCGACGGCATCAGGTCGGGCGTGAACTGGATGCGCTTGGCATCGAGGCCGAGGGTGATGCCGAGCGTCTCGACCAGCTTGGTCTTGGCGAGGCCGGGGACGCCGATCAACAGCGCATGGCCGCCGGAGAGGATCGTGACCAGCGTGTTCTCGATCACGCGATCCTGACCGAAGATGACGGAGCCGATCGCCTCTTTCGCCGCGCGAATCTGGCTCGACACCTGCTCGGCCGAACGGACGATTCCGTCTTCGAGCTTCTCGACACTCTCCGCCATCCGTTAGCTCCTTCAGCCTGCCATGCAGCTCGCTTGCGTCGTCATGTCGTCACGTCCTCAACTCAAGACGTGGGCCCTATGCTAGACTTGCAGGAAGGCCATGTATTCGTTGAATTAACCTATCCCCACCTTATCGGCTTAGGGATATGTAGGGCATCACGAAGTGGCGACCTCCACACCGGATGAATCCGGGGTGGAACCGTGCACCGGCATACAACGTAGACTTACAATTCAGACTTGCACCGATCGTGCCAAATGACAAAGTCAGGGCAAACCATGGCGAACCAAGGGCAGAGCGCCGATCGCGGTCTTGAGGGGCTGACTGCCGCTGCCAAAACTGCTGCCGATGCCGAAGGCGCCAAAAAGGGCCTGCCTCCGGTGCATTTGTGGAATCCGCCGTTCTGCGGCGATCTCGACATGCGAATCGCGTCCGATGGTACTTGGTTCTATTTGGGGACGCCAATCGGCCGTCATGCCTTGGTTCGCCTGTTCTCGACTATCCTCAAGCGCGAAGGCGACAAGCATTTCCTCGTCACTCCGGTGGAGAAGGTCGGCATTCGCGTCGACGACGCGCCGTTCATGGCGGTCGAGATGCAGAAGGACGGCGAGGCCAACCATCGCGTGCTCCGCTTCCGCACCAATGTCGACGACTGGGTCACCTGCGATGCGGCGCACCGGCTGCGCTTCGAGCAGGGCGAGGGCGGCGGACTGACGCCCTATCTGCACGTCCGCGCCGAGCTCTGGGCCAAGGTCACCCGCGCGCTCTATTACGATCTTGTTGACATGGGTGAGGAGCGGATGGTCGATGGCCAGCCGATGTTCGGTGTCGAATCGGCCGGCGAATTCTTTGCCATGGCCGATGCGGAGCAGGTGAGGGCCGCGCTTTGAACAAGCCTATCTCCAGGAACGATCCCGCCGTGATCGGTGCGGCCGATTTCTTCGCCCGCTCCTCCGCGCGGCTCGGCTTCGACGTTCCGCCCGGTCTCTACGATCCCAACATCATTCCTGCCTCGGGCGATCCCGGTACCGACAAGATGCTCGAGATCATCGCGCGCGAGCAGCCGGTGCGGCCGGCGGCGGTCCTGATCGCGGTGGTCGATCATCCCGAGCCGACCATCCTCCTGACGCAGCGGTCGGCGCATCTGAACGACCATGCCGGCCAGATCGCCTTTCCCGGCGGCAAGATCGACGCGACCGACCGCTCGCCGCTCGATGCGGCGCTGCGCGAGGCCGAGGAGGAGGTCGGGCTGTCCAGAGACTTCGTCGAGCCGATCGGCTATCTCGATCTCTACGGCACCGGCTTCGGCTTCCGCATCCTGCCGACGGTTGCCAGGGTGCGCCCAGGTTTTGAGCTGACGATCAACCATTCCGAGGTTGATGATGCGTTCGAAGTGCCGCTATCCTTCCTGATGAACCCGGCCAACCACCAGGTGCACAGCAAGGAATTCCGCGGCATGGAGCGGTCCTATTACGCGATGCCGTTTGCCGAACGCTACATCTGGGGCGCGACGGCCGGCATGCTGCGTGTGCTCTACGAGCGGATCTATTCGTCATGATCCGGCCGATCCTGACCGAGATCGGAATCTTCCTCGTTCCCTTTGCCGTCTATGCGCTGTTCCTGGCCGCCACGCGTTCCGGCCTGTTCGTGCAATCGTCCTGGCCGACCACCATCGTCGCGCGTCTCATGCTGGCGGCGCTCGTGCTGGTGATCGCGGGGCTGATCGGCTTTGCGCATTACTCCGGCGCTGCGCCGGATTCGACCTATGTCCCCGCCCATGTCGAGAACGGCAAGCTCGTGCCGGGCGTGGAAAGATAGGGCCGGCCGATGAGCGCGGTGCCCATGCTCGCCGATGCGCCCTGGCTGATTTCGGGCGGGACCGCGCGCGTCCTGCAATTGCTCAATGCGGATGGCGAGGAGGCGCGGGTTGTCGGCGGCGCCGTGCGCAACGCGCTGCTCGGCCTCGTGCCCGGCGACATCGACATCGCGACCACGGCGCTCCCGCACGAGGTGATGCGGCGCGCCAAGAGCGCCGGCATCAAGGCCGTGCCGACCGGCATCGACCACGGCACGGTCACCCTCGTCATCGACAGCCAGCCTTACGAAGTCACGACGCTGCGCGAGGATACCGAGACGTTCGGCCGCAAGGCCAAGGTTGCGTTCGGCCGCGACTGGGTGAAGGACGCCGAGCGCCGCGACTTCACGATGAACGGGCTCTCGGTCGATGCTGACGGCGTCGTCCACGATTATGTCGGAGGCATCGCGGATGCGGCCGCGCGGCGCGTGCGCTTCATCGGCGATCCCGACCAGCGCATCGCCGAGGATTTCCTGCGCATTCTGCGCTTCTTCCGCATCCACGCCGCCTTCGGTGCCGGCGATCCCGACCGCGACGGCTATCTCGCCTGCATCCGCGGCCGCGCCGGACTTGCCAGCCTCTCGGCCGAGCGGCTGCGCATGGAGACGCTGAAGCTGCTGGTCGCCGGCGGCGCCTCTGCCGCCGCGCTCGCCATGGCGGACGGCGGATTGCTGCAGGCGCTGACCGGCGGCGTCGTCTATACCGGGCCGCTCTCGGCGATGATCGCGATCGAGCGCGAGCTTGGCCTCACCGCAAGCAGCACGCGGCGGCTCGCCGCGCTGACGGTCGCGGTGACCGAAGACGCCAAGCGCGTCGCCACGCGCCTGAGACTCTCCAATGCGGAAACCAAGGCGCTGGATTCGATGGGGCATCGCTGGTGGCGCCTGGCCACCAAGGGGGAAGCCGATGCGCGGCGGCTGCTCTACCGGCTCGGTGCGGAGCGCTATCACGATCGCGTGTTGCTGGGCTGGGCGCGAGCCGGCGGTGACGTCGGCTCGTCTGGATGGCGTGCGCTCGCCGAGCTGCCGCAGCGCTGGATTGCGCCGAAATTTCCGCTTCGCGCCGCCGACTTCATCGCGCGCGGCATGGCGGAAGGACCCGCGCTCGGACATGTCTTGACGCTCGCCGAGGACGCTTGGCTCGCGGCAGATTTTCCCCTAGATGAAGCCGCACTCGCTTCCATCGCCGATCAAGCTGCGGCACGAATCAGCCGCGATGAGAGAACGTGACCATCGTCTCAGGCTTCGCCGACATCTCGATTTTTCAGCTCCTGCTGGTCGCGTTGATGGCGTTGTTTGCTTCGATCATCGGCGGTCTCGCCGGCTACGGCACCGGCGCCTTGATGCCGCTGGTGCTGGTCCCTCTCGTTGGCGCCGAGCCGGTGGTGCCGATCATCGCGATCTCCGCGATCTTCACCAATTCCAGCCGCGCGCTCGCCTATCTCCGCTATGCCGATCGCCGCCGCGCGCTGATCGTGCTGGCCTGCGCGGCACTGACGACCGCGCTCGGCGCCTACGGCTATACGCGGCTGACCAATGCGGGCGCGGCACTCGTGATCGGCTCCATGCTGATCCTGAGCGTGCCGCTGCGCCGTGTGCTCCGCCGCCGCCAGGTCAAGATCGGCGACACCGGTCTTGCGGCAGGCTCGGTCGGCTATGGCGCGCTGGTCGGCGGCACCTCCGGCTCCGGCGTGATCCTGCTGTCGCTGCTGATGGCCGCGGGCCTCGAGGGCGCCGCCGTGATCGCGACCGATGCCATGATCTCGCTCGGCACCGGCCTCATCAAGATCTCGGTGTTTGGACTGGCCGGCGCCGTGACCGCGCAGGTGCTCGCCTTTGCACTTCTGATCGGCGCCATCGCGATTCCCGGCGCGTTCTTGGCCAAGGCCTTTGTCGAGCGGATGCCGGTGCACATCCACACCGCGATCCTCGATGTCGCGGTGATCACGGGCGGGCTGGTGATGATTTCGGCAGCGGCGAGGCAGCTCATCTAACGCCGCCAGGTGTCCCGCTGCGGGTTGGGGTTACGCCGCAGGTCTAGTGTGAGGGACTGCAGTCCAGTTCCTTGATCCTGCCGGCGGCGTCAAACGCCAAAAGTGCACTCATCACACCAGCACTGGTGACGTACGAGATAATGGTGCGGTCGTTCTGCGAGGGATTGAGATCATCCAACGTGCCTGCCGGATATTTTCGGAGGCGATCGACCCAATAGGCACGAAGTGCCTCGCGGCCGGTAATGGTTTGGACACCGGCGCAGCCGCAGTGCACAACGGCATCTTCGGCATATAGCTCCAAGATCGCCTCGATATCGCCCGCGCGATAGGCATCAAGCCAGTCAACCGCAACGGCCATCGGGTCAAAGGACATATTTTTCACTCGCATGCCGTCCAAATCTGCTTCAGGCTCTGGAACTGCCGAGCCTTTTTTGATTTTAATATCCCACCCGGGCACGGCCATATGGCGAACGACATAGAGGACCGGGCCGAGGGCAAGATCGATGTTGGACGCGTCCGCCAGGCAGGGGATACTCAAGCCCATCCGGCTTGTGATCGTCGATCCACAGCCGATCGTTTTGCAGGGACTGAGGTCGGTTCTCGGGACGCAGCCGGACTTCGACGTTGTCGCATCGTCCAGCGATCGGACAAGCTGCCTCGAAGCAATTCGAAAGCTGACACCCGACGTCGCGCTTCTTGCCGACAAGGTGCCGGATCTGACGGCCCCCGAGATCCTCGCGATCGTGAAAGCTGAGAAGCTCTCCACGCGCCTGGTGTTCTTCACCGAGTCCGACACCGACCACGATCTGACGTCCGCCATCGCAGCCGGCGCCTGCAGCGCAATTTCCAAGTATGCCTCTCCCGCCACGATGCTGCGATCGCTGCGGCTGATGACGAAGAGCGGTGTGGCACTGGAGAAGTCCGATCTCTCGGCAGCCGGCAAGGAGGTGGACGGCGACGGCAAAGTCGAAAAGATGCTGGAGCTGTTGACGCAACGGGAACGTCAAATTGCACGGCTGGTGTCGGAAGGACTGTCGAACAAGGAGATCGCGCGCCAGCTCAACGTTTCCGACGGGACGGTCAAAGTCCACTTGTACAATATTTTCCAAAAGCTTGAGATCACCAACAGGACCGTGCTCGCGACCATCGCATTGCTGCAGCGCCCCTCCGGCCTGGCCGCGCTCTCCCTGGCGTTTCTGGCGTTGGCAATTGCGGACGAACTCAAGGCGTCCGAAGCGAACGACATCTTTCCGGATCAGAACGGCGTCGGCCATGCGGACGAGCACGCCGCGTACGAGCCCTGGAAAAAAGGCATTCTCCGGCACCTCATCGCCTGGGAATCCGGCGAGACGCCCACGCTCGCCCAGAGAGACTTGTTCGCCAAGGCCGCCCAAATCACCAACCCGGCGACGGCAATGGAAGCGCTGCGCGCGGCCGAGCAATCCGGAGGCGCGAAAGCCTGGACACACTACGGTCCTGCTGGATCGAGCACGCCCGATCTTTCTGGGCTCTTGCCGCGAGCAGCAAACGACATACAGGTCGGAGTTGACCCGGCCCCGGAACATCAATTCCCGCGGCTACTTTCAAATGCGATGTCGATGCAGGGCGGGTATGGCAACTTCGCTATTCTCGCCGGTGCGTTGATCTACGCACTGCAGGATCCCCATCTCGCCTCGCAGGCGCATGACCTCCGTGAAGCGTCGATCGACAGCATCCTGGCCGTTACTGAAGAGAGTGCGACCACAAAACTGGCCGCGATCACCCATGCTGCCGCCAATCATGACGACAACTCAGCCCCGGGTTTCCTGTCGCACGATGTCCGCCTGTCTTCCGCCGTTGCGACCGCTGGACACGACGACGTCGCGGAAGGCGCTCTGGGCCAAAAGGGCCCGGGCGATGCGAGTGACAACCTCCATAAACCCGTTGGCGCGGACCTTGGTCACGATGCCAGTATCGACTTGGGCGGCAACGTTGAAAAAATTGTTTATCGCTCCCCGATCGATTCCGTGTCTAACGATTCCAAGTCGACCGCTTCCGACACCGTGTTCGATTTCGCATCTGGGTCGAGCAGGATCAATCTTGCGGCTTTCGGAGCGCTTGCTTGGCTGCATATGACGGCGGCAAGCAAGTCTATACCGCCACATACACTCGCCTGGGTCTACGACTCCGCAAGCAACGAAACGATCGTCTATGTGAATGCGACCGATCGTATCCTTGATATCGGCGATCGCGGCTTGCTGGAAATTCATCTGGAGGGAATTGTAGCCGTTGCGGAGGCGGATGTCGTCTCCGAGCCAGATGGCGCGGCTGTCGCGACCACTTTGGAGCAGCTCGAAGCCGCGCTGATACCGGCGACCGCACCCGATGAGGCTGTTTCGAGCAAGGACCATGTCCAGACCAGTATCGAAGGGGGCGAGAGCACGCTCGGGACGGCCGGAGCCTGGGCCCTTCTGGCCAATAACGGCTCGGGTTTCCATTTCGGGCAGACCCGGACCGGCTTGGGAACGCCGTCGAAGTTCGAAACCTCCACGGACCCGTCCGCGGATGCAACGGAAGAGAGCGATGGTGCGTCTGCCGCGTCGGCTCACGGATCATCCATCGAGCTTGCTCATAGTGCCACAGCGCCGGCAGTCGCAAATGTCACGTCGCACAGTGGCCCGACCGACACGGGCACCGGCGTTTCGTCGATTGCACCCAACGAGATCGGCCAACCGAGCGTCGTAACTGCCGACAACGCGGGGCACGGCAACTCGCAGCACGCTTCAGAGCCAGGGTCTGCAAAGGATGCAGCTACCGAATCGACTGAAGCTGGCTCCAAACCGGGCAAGGGCGACGACAATGGCGCCGAGCATCACGCATCGGCTTCGGAAGCTCCGGGAGGGGCAACGCAGAAGGCAGAACCAGCGGGCGCGGAACACGGCAAATCCGGGCACTCAACCGCTGCAAGCCCGCCGGACGGAGCAGAGATCGATCCGGGCGTCGCAACGGCCGCCGGCGCGGGCCACGACAACTCGCAGCACGCATCGGAGCCAGGGTCTGCAAAGGCGGCAGCTACCGAATCAACTGAAGCTGGCTCCAAACAGGGCAATGATGGCGGCCATGGCGGCGATCATCATCACGCTTCGGCTTCTGACGCTGCGCAACCACCAGCGACGACGGCAGAACCAAGCGGCGCGGAACACGGAAAATCCGGGCACTCAGCCGCTGCAAGCCCGCCGGACGGAGCAGAGATCGATCCGGCCGCCGCAACGCCCGCCAGCGCGGGCCACGGCAACTCGCAACACGCTTCGGAGCCAGGATCTGCAAAGGCGGCAAGCACGGGATCGACAGAAGATGGGGGCAAACCGGGCAACGGCACCGGCGATGGCGTCGAGCATCACGCTTCGGCTTCTGAAGCCGCGCAAGCGCCAGCGACGACGGCTGAACCAGGCGGCGCGGAACACGGCAAATCCGGGCACTCAGCCGCTGCAAGCCCGCCGGACGGAGCAGAGATCGATCCGGCCGCCGCAACGCCCGCCAGCGC
>NZ_JBVVPQ010000068.1:33449-35880 GCF_055811695.1 Bradyrhizobium sp. MI1.3
GGACCACGGCAACTCGCAACACGCTTCGGAGCCAGGGTCTGCAAAGGCGGCAAGCACGGGATCGACAGAAGATGGGGGCAAACCGGGCAACGGCGCCGGCGATGGCGCCGAGCATCACGCTTCGGCTTCGGATGCTGCGGGGACCATGAAGACGGCAGAACCAGCCACCGTGGACCACGGTAACTCGCAGCACGCTGCGCAATCTGCAGCAATCGCATCAGACGACGCACACCCGGCCAAGGCTGCGTTCGAAATCGGCGGCGCAGACCAAGGACCGGTGTTCCGGTTCGATAGCGGACCAACTCCTTCTCCTCTCGTCGCGATAGTTGAGGTTAAAGAGTTCAATGATCCGCTCGATGGGCACGTTCCGCCCAGTCAGGAAGAGAGCCTCGGGTTCAACGCCAAGCTCGTCCCTCATGCACTGAACGGACACGCGGACGATCACGGCAATAACGGCGCGCATCAAGCCATTGTCCCTGCGCATCATGATCTGCTGATTTGAACCGCTGCATCGTCATTGACCGAAAATGGCAACTGTCACCGCAGTACAGGTCTCAGGAACACGACGCCGGATCAGCCTCATTGAGCGGAATTGTTCAGGGTTGCAGCCGTGAGAGCAGACGTTGCCGATCCTGATCGCGACGTCGCTGCTCCATCCGCATCCGTTCGAGTTCGCCTTCCGCCTTGGCTGTGTCCTCGTTCTGGCGCTTCATTTCAATGATCAGCGCCTCCTGCTCTGCGAGCCGGCGTTCTCCTTCGACGACGTCGCGCTCGATCTGCCTCAGCTCATCGTATATCGCCGTCGTGTACATCGCGGTCCTCGCGCGGCCGTGCCGCGAAGCACGCCGCAGAGTAGCTTTCGCCTCTTCCAGAGCCTTATCCGGGCCGCGCGGTGCGGCCATGACCGCAGCGCGACGCGCATGACTTTTAACTCAGCCAGCTTCGTGAACGTTCCGGCTGATGCCATTTTTTCCCGGGCTTTGATCGGTCGCACGAGGGGCGGCGTTGTAATCATTTTGGCGGAAGCGGCTCACCTAACACGCGACTGCCTGGAACGGATCTCGTCACGGCGACAATGCGCTCAGCTCACGGCGGCGCTTCAGCCAAGTTGCAAACAAGTGGTCGGCACAATATCGTCGATCGTCCGCCCCCACGTCTTCCGCCCCCATGTCTGACGTCCAATCTCTTCGGGAGCCAACACTATGAATTTGGTCTCAGTGCCCGGCGGGATTCATCGCCCTCCGGGGAAGGTCGATATCCCGTCTGCCTGGCAGGGAGCTGAGATGAAAGCCAATCCTGATCGATGGTTGATATCGCTTGCGGCCGGCGAGATCGCCGAGCTTGAGGGCGCGGCCGAAACATATCTTGGCAGAGACAAAAAAATCGCCGAGATCACGAAGGAAAGCTTTCCGCTTCCCCACTTCGGCAGGCATCTGGAAGAGCTTAAGACAACGCTCCTGGCTGGCCTTGGCTTCGAAGTCATACGCGGCCTTCCGGTGGCAAAATATAATCAGGAGTTTGCCGCTACGATCTTTTGCGGAGTGGGCGCGCACCTTGGATCGGCGCGGTCTCAGAATGCAGCGGGTCACATTCTCGGTCACGTCCGTGACACCGGCGCCGATGCAAGGGATCCCAACACCCGAATTTATCAAACGTCGGAACGGCAGACATTCCACACGGATTCGGCCGACGTGGTTGGATTGTTATGCATTCGCGAGGCGATGGAGGGAGGGGATTCTCTCCTCGTCAGTACGACGACAATCTACAACGAGATGTTTGACAGACGTCCCGACCTTGCCGCCCTCTTGTTTGATCCGATCGCGACGGACCGGCGAGGCGAGGTGCCGGAGAACGAAAAGCCATATCTTGAAATCCCGGTGCTGAATTGGCATGTGGGGTTCCTGACCGGGTTCTATCAGCGCCAGTATATCGATAGTGCCCAACGCTTTCCCGATGCGCCGAGACTGACGCCGGCTCACGTCGAGGCGCTCGATCTCTTTGACGCGCTCGCAAATGATCCCGCGCTGCATTTCGGCATGCGGCTTCAGCCGGGCGACATGCAGTTCGTTTACAATCATGCCTTGCTGCATGACCGGACCGGATTTCGCGATTGGTCCGAGGCAGGCCAGAAGCGTCATCTATTGCGCCTCTGGCTCAGCATGGAAGGCGACCGGCCGCTGCCCGATTGTTTCAAACAGCGCTATGGCTCGATTGAGATTGGCAACCGTGGTGGCATCATCACCAAAGGTACCAGTTTGAACGCTCCGTTGGATTGACGTTCGAAGCATCCAGCGATGTCCGCTCTTATGCCGATATTGGCAGAGGAGCGGACATCGTTGCTGCGAAGCCTGGCACTAGTACCCACTTTTCTTGGATCGTGAGTCGTGATTCAAGATCTGGATGATACCCGAAGCAAGAGAAGTCCACCTTT
>NZ_JBVVPQ010000069.1:0-35329 GCF_055811695.1 Bradyrhizobium sp. MI1.3
GGTGCAAACCGCGGCAGGCCATTCCTCACGGAACAGGTCGAGAATAACTGATCGCGCTATTACAAGGGTGGGCAAAGCGAAGCGTGCCCACCATTTCCAGCGCTAGTTCAACACCCGCTTGTTATCCGGGCTGTCCAGCGAGAACGTCGGCACGTCGATCTCGAAGCGTTCGCCGCTTGCGCTGACCATCTGGTAGCGGCCGGTCATGAAGCCCGAGGCGGTCGTGAGCGGCACGCCGGAGGTGTATTCGAAGCGTTCGCCGGGCGCGAGCGTCGGCTGCTCGCCGACGACGCCCTCGCCTTTCACCTCCTGCTGCCGGCCGGTGGCATCGGTGATGATCCAGTGCCGCGTCTTGAGCTGCACGGTCTCATCGCCGGAATTGGTGATGACGATGGTGTAGGCCCAGAAATAACGGGAGCGGTCGGCCGACGACTGCTCCGGAACAAAGTTCGGCTCGACGGTCACTTCGATCTGGCGGGTCACGGCGCGGTACATGATTGCCATCATACCGAAAACCGCCCGGGAACCAAACGCCGGAGGCGGCCTTGGCGACATCGTCCCGCCTGAATTCGCAGGGAAGTACACGTCCAAGTGTAGGTCCAAACGTACTTGCATGTGATCCGGTGGCTTTGCGAGATGACGGCCGGACCGGTACACTCCTTGCCACGTCGCGATTTGCGGAAGGGTTTTTAGGCCCCCGATGACTATTGCCGACCAAGTGACGGGATCGACGATCGCGGGAACCGCTAAACCTGTGGAGGTCAAGTCCGCGGGGGCAAAGCGGCGCGCGGCCGCGCCGGCCATTTCGCTGCCCGCCATCGGGGAGCGCGAGCTCCGGCTCGACCTGTTCCGCGGCCTTGCGCTGTGGCTGATCTTCATCGACCATTTGCCGCCGAGCCTTCTGACCTGGTTCACGATCCGCAATTACGGCTTCAGCGACGCCACCGAGATCTTCATCTTCATCTCCGGCTATACCGCCGCCTTCGTGTACGGTCGGGCGATGCTGGAGTCCGGCATTGTCGTCGCCACCGCGCGCATCCTGCGGCGCGTCTGGCAGATCTATGTCGCCCACGTCTTCCTGTTCACGATCTTCCTTGCCGAAATCTCCTACGTCGCGACCAGGTTCGAGAACCCGCTCTACACCGAAGAGATGGGCATCATGGATTTCCTCAAGCAGCCCGACGTGACGATCGTGCAGGCGCTGCTGCTGCGCTTCCGTCCGGTCAACATGGACGTGCTGCCGCTCTATATCGTGCTGATGCTGGCGCTGCCCTTGATCCTGTGGCTGATGAAATGGCGCCCCGACGTGACGCTCGGCCTCTCGGTCGCGCTCTACGCGGTGACCTGGGAATACGACCTCTATCTGTCCGCCTATCCGAACGGCTTCTGGGCCTTCAATCCCTTCGCCTGGCAATTGCTGTTCGTGTTCGGGGCATGGTGCGCGCTCGGGGGTGCGCGACGCATGTCGCGCATTCTGGCTTCGCGGGTGACGATGTGGATCGCGATCGCCTATCTGGTCGCGGCATTCTACGTGACGCTGACCTGGTATGTGCCGCAGCTCTCCCATTTCATGCCGAAGCGGCTCGAGCAGTGGATGTATCCGATCGACAAGGCCGACCTGGACGTGCTGCGCTTCACGCATTTCCTGGCGCTGGCCGCGCTCACCGTACGCGTCCTGCCGCGGGACTGGCCGGGCCTGAAATCGCCATGGCTGCGGCCGCTGATCCTGTGCGGCTCGCATTCCCTGGAGATATTCTGTCTCGGCGTCTTCCTCGCCTTTGCCGGCCATTTCATCCTGGCCGAGGTCTCGGGCGGCCCGGTCATGCATGCGCTAATTAGTCTCTCCGGAATTCTGATCATGTGGGCCATGGCCTGGCTGATTTCGTGGTACAAGCGGGTGGCTGACAAGAGCGGTTCGAAAACCAAAAGCGCCGTCGGCAGCGCCGATATGGCGGGAGGGGGCTGATGAAGGCGAAGGTTTTCCTGAGCCTGATCCTGCTGTGCGGTGGTCTCGCCGCGCCTCCGGCGCGCGCGGACGATGCTGCGCCGGCTGCTTCAGCCGCGCCCGCAGCCTGTGAAGTGCCGTCCTATCTGCTCACCAGCGAAAGCCAGCTTCCCAAGGTCGCCGATGCCGTGAAGGCCGGCAAGCCGCTCGAAATCCTGGTCATCGGCAGTCGCTCGACCACAATTCCGGCTTCCGAGGACGCCTCTTATCCGGCGCGGATGCAGGCCATTCTGAAGGACAAGCTGTCGCCGTCCGAGATAGTCCACGTCTCCGTAGAAATACAGAGCAAGAAAACGGCCGAGGAGGCGGCCGCCAGTTTCGTTAAGCTGATGGAAGCAAAAGCACCTACTTTGGTTATCTGGCAGACCGGGACTGTCGATGCTATCCGAGCCATCGATCCCGATGATTTTCGCGGCGCAGTGACCGGAGGGGTTGTTGCGCTGCAAAAGGCAGGGGCTGACGTCGTCTTGATGAACTTGCAGTACAGTCCGCGTACCGAAACCATGATCTCGGTGCCGCCATACCTCGACAATATGCGGGTGGTGGCGCAGGAGCACGATATTCCGCTGTTCGATCGTTTCGCGATCATGCGGCAGTGGAATGACCAGGGGCAGTTCGACCTGTTCAGCCCGTCGCGCGGGCCTGAGCTGGCGAAGCAGGTCCATGATTGCCTTGGCCGGGCGTTGGCACAGTTCGTGATCGACGCTGCGCATCTGGAGCCGGCCCAGCAGCAAAATTGAGGTCTAGCGTTAATGAGTTCTCTCCGCCCTTTTTGCCTGACGGCATGGCTGGCTGCGCCTGCAGCAGCGGTGCTGCTGTTGCTGAGTCCGGCCTGGCAATCGCACGCGCAGACGCAGGGCGCGCAGGCAACGCCGGCCCCGCAGCAGTCGGCTAATCCGGCTCCCGCTTCACCGTCCCAGACGACCGTCGCAGCGACGTCCCCCGACCAGCGCGGCATCACGGCGCGCGCCATCGACAAGGTGAAGCAGGTCGCGAAATCCGCCGGCGACGTCTTCAGCCGCGTGCCCTGCCTGTCGCCGAAGGGCGGCGCTAAGGCGATGGGCTCGCTGCCGCATGTCGCGGGCAAGCTCGTCGCCGGCCAGCCCGTCGTCATCGTCGCATTCGGCTCGTCCTCGACCGCGGGATTCGGTGCGAGCTCGCCGGAGTTCAACTATCCCAATCGTCTTGCCGCGCAGCTGCACCGGCACTATCCGACAGCCGACATCACCGTCGTCAATGCCGGCGTCGGCGGCGAGGACGCGCCCGAGATGATGAAGCGCCTTCAGAAGGAGGTGATCGACGTGCATCCGGATCTGGTGATCTGGCAGGTCGGCACCAATGCGGTGCTGCGCAATCTCGATCCCGGCGATACCGCCAAGCTCGTCGAGGACGGCATCAGCCGCATCCAGGCTGCCGGCGGCACCGACGTCGTGCTGGTCGATCCGCAGTATTCGCCAGCCGTCAACCAGCGCGCCGAGAGCGCCGGCAAGATGGTGAAGCTGCTCGGCAAGGTCGCTGAGCTCCGTCACGTCGGCATCTTCCCGCGCTTCGAGGTGATGCGCGACTGGCACGAGAAGCAATCGCTTCCGGTCGAGAGCTTTGTGATCGCCGACGGCCTGCACATGAACGATTGGGGCTACGCCTGCTTCGCCCAGCTCCTCGGCGACGACATCATCCGCTCCGTCGGCCAGATCAAGCTCGGCGTGAACGTGCCCGCGGACGTGCGGACGTACCGGCCGATGTAGCTTGGTGCCGTAGGGTGGGCAAAGGCGCGCTCTTCGCGCGCCGTGCCCACCATCTATCGGCACCGCGATCGTGAAGGGTGGGCACGCTTCGCTTTGCCCACCCTACGATTCCGAGTGTGTGGCTACGCCTTCTCCAGCGCCGCGGTCAGATCCTCGATTAGATCATCCGCGTGCTCCAGCCCCGCCGAGAAGCGGATGAATCCCTCGCTGATGCCGAGCGCGGCGCGGTCCTCCGGCTTGAGGCGCTGATGCGTCGTGGTGGCGGGGTGCGTGACGAGGCTCTTGGCGTCGCCGAGATTGTTCGAGATCTTGGCAAGCTTGAGCTCGTTGAGCACGCGGAACGCCGCCTGCTTGCCGCCCTTGACCTCGAGGCCGACCAGCGTCGAGCCGCCGCGCATCTGCTTCTTCACCAATGCCGCCTGCGGATGATCGGCGCGGCCGGGAAACACCAGCCGCGAAATCTTCGGATGGCTCGCCAGCACGTCCGCGATGCGCGCGGCCGTCTCGGTCTGCGCGCGCACGCGCACGGCGAGCGTCTCCAGGCCCTTGAGCAGCACCCAGGCGTTGAACGGCGAGATCGACGGGCCGGTCTGGCGCATGAAATTGTGGATGTGCTCGGCGATGAACGCCTCCGAGGACAGGATGATGCCGCCGAGACAGCGGCCCTGGCCGTCGATGTGCTTGGTCGCGGAATAGACCACGACGTCGGCGCCGAGCGCGAGCGGGCTCTGCCAGATCGGCGTGGCGAACACGTTGTCGACGACGAGCCGCGCGCCGCCGCTGTGCGCGATCTCGGCAATGCCGGGAATGTCGAGCACGTCGAGCGTCGGATTGGTCGGGCTCTCCAGGAAAAACGTCTTGGTGTTCGGCTTCATGGCGCGCTGCCACTGGTCAAGATCGAGGCCGTCGACCAGCGTGGTCTCGATGCCGTAGCGCGGCAGCAAATCCTGCACGACGTAGAGACACGAGCCGAACAGCGCGCGCGAGGCCACGACGTGATCGCCGGCCTTCAGCGGCGCCAGGATCGCCGTCGTCACCGCGGCCATGCCGGTCGCGGCGGAACGTGCCGCTTCGGCGCCTTCGAGCTCGATCATGCGGCGCTCGAACATCGCGATGGTCGGATTGGAGTAGCGTGAATAGATGAAGCCGGGGTCCTCGCCCTTGAACCGCGCCTCGCACTCCTCGGCGCTGTTGTAGACGTAGCCCTGGGTCAGGAACAGCGACTCCGAGGTCTCGCCATATTGCGAGCGCAGGGTGCCGGAATGAACCAGGCGAGTTTCGGGACGGTATTGCGCGGTTGGCGCCGGGGACTTCGACATAGGACCTCCTGAAGTGACCATCGAAAATGGCCACAAAAAAACCGGCCTGGAATATTTCCACGGGCCGGGATCACAGAGGTCCCCGGCCTGTTTAGCGACTTATTTAACGTGGCTGCAAGCCGGCCGGCTCAAATCACCACGGGATAAGTCATGCTCATATTCCGCAATGCCCTTTCCGTCAAGACGTCCATCGGATAGCCGTAAAACGCTCATATTTCCCGCATGTCGGGATGTGTTTGATCCCTGATGAGGACCCCGGGTTGACGTTCACGGTCGCCGCCGACGCCAATGGTATCCTGCCCGACCGCATGATCGCGGCGATGGCGGAGGGCGGTCTCATCCTGCCCGCTTACGACTTCGTCGAAAGCCAGATCCAGCCGGCGAGCCTCGATTTGCGTCTCGGCGATATCGCCTATCGCGTTCGCGCCAGCTTCCTGCCTGGTCCCGGCGCCACCGTTGCCGAGCGCATCGACGAATTGAAGCTGCACGAGTTCAGTCTCGCCGACGGCGCGGTGCTGGAGACCAACTGCGTCTACATCGTGCCGCTGCTCGAAAGCCTCGCGTTGCCGCCGGAGATCGTCGCGGCCGCCAACCCGAAGAGCTCGACCGGCCGGCTCGACGTCTTCACCCGCGTGATCGCCGACGGCACCCGCCGCTTCGACATGATCGGTGCCGGCTATCACGGCCCGCTCTATGCCGAGATCAGCCCCAAGACGTTCCCGGTGCTGGTCAGCGAGGGCTCGCGCCTGAGTCAGGTACGCTTCCGCACCGGCGATGCCATCCTCAACATCGACGACCTCGAGGCGCTGCACGCGACCGAACGTCTCGTCGATATCGACGATGCCGATCTCACCGGCGGCGTCGCCGTCTCCGTAGATCTCTCCGGCGAGAAGAGCGGCGGCTTCGTCGGCTACCGCGCCAAGCGCCACACCGGCGTGATCGACGTCGATCGCCGCGCCGGCTATTCCGTCGAGGAGTTCTGGGAGCCGATCTCGGCCCGTCCCGACGGCAGTCTCATCCTCGATCCCGGCGAGTTCTATATCCTGGCGTCGAAAGAGGCGGTGCAGGTGCCGCCCGATTACGCCGCGGAGATGGTGCCGTTCGATCCGCTGGTCGGCGAGTTCCGCGTGCATTATGCCGGATTCTTCGATCCCGGCTTCGGCTATGCCGGCGCCGGCGGGTTGGGGTCGCGCGCCGTGCTCGAAGTGCGCTCGCGCGAGGTGCCGTTCATCCTCGAGCACGGCCAGATCGTCGGCCGCCTCGTCTATGAAAAGATGCTGGCGCGCCCCGACGCCATGTACGGCCAGCGCATCGGCTCAAATTACCAGGCCCAGGGGCTGAAGCTGAGCAAGCATTTCCGGGTGTAGGGATAGGCTCACCTTCCGCTGTCATGCCCCGGCTTGACCGGGGCATCCAGTACGCCGCAGCCTATCGGTTCGATCACATCCGCCTCTGGAATACTGGATCGCCCGATCAAGTCGGGCGATGACACCGAATCTGTGTCAGGATAATAAGCGAATCCGGGCTACGTCCGAGGTGGCGAAATGACAGATCAATCCGAACTCGACGCAAAAATCCTCGACGACGTCGCAGACGCGCTGATCTATTCGGATCGCTCCGGCACGATCATGCGGTGGAATCGCGCATCGTCCGCACTGTTCGGATTCTCCGCGGACGAAGCGCTGGGTCAGAATCTCGACCTCATCATTCCCGAACATCTGCGTGCCGCGCACTGGAAAGGCTTCGAGGCCGCGCTTGCCAGCGGCGCGATGAAGCTTGCGGGCAAACCGACACTGACCCGCGCGCTGCACAAGGACGGACGCAAGCTCTACATCGAGATGACCTTCGCGCTGGTGCGGGACGCCGCTGGCGTGGTGCAGGGATCGGTGGCGATGGCGCGCGACGTGACCGAGCGCGTCGAGCGCGAGCGTGCCGCCAAAGCTGCGCAAAATTAAGCCTGCGCAAAATTCGCGATGCGGAATTGGCGGCGTGCAGGGCGCCCTGCGTGCGGCTCAGCTTGTCCGTCACCAGATGCAGTGACACACTCGATCAAAACAACGATCGGGAGCGAACATGACCGCCGCATCAGACCCCGCGCAGGAAGCTCAATGGAAACGCTGGCGCGCGGTTGCCGATCTCTATCACGCCTATTTCACCGGTCTGATCCTCACCGTGGTCACGCGTCGCGGCACGGCGGATGCTGCGGAGTTCGTCTTTCGCGTGTTCCGCCGCCAGCAGCAGGAGCGCTTTCTGC
This sequence comes from Bradyrhizobium sp. MI1.3, assembly GCF_055811695.1. Classification (NCBI taxonomy): domain Bacteria; kingdom Pseudomonadati; phylum Pseudomonadota; class Alphaproteobacteria; order Hyphomicrobiales; family Nitrobacteraceae; genus Bradyrhizobium; species Bradyrhizobium sp. MI1.3. Next base: position 7,324 of record NZ_JBVVPQ010000069.1, read on the forward strand.
CGGGGCTGGAGAAGCTCGGGTTGACCCATCTGCCGCCCGCCGTGGCGGCCGCGCAATATCACTACCTCTCCAACTGGATCGGCGGCGTGCACGTCGAATACATGTATGAGAGTGATCGCAAAGCCTGGATCCGCTATCCGCCGCCGCGCTGGATCTGGAAGGGCACCGCCATCTGCGGCGTGCCGGGCGAAGTCTCGCGCGCGATGCTGCGCGGCTGGCACGCCAACAACGGTGTGGCGCTCGGCGATACCAGATTAGGGTTCGTCTGCACCAAGCAGAGCGTCGACGGCCAGGATGGGCTCGAAGGCTACTATTATCAATATGACCAGCCCCTCGAACTCGACCAGCGCCTCGTGTTCGCGCGACATCTCGAAGCGCCGCTGTTCGATGCCGCCGCGGCTCCGGCGTTGCCAGTCGCAAGCTGGCCAAGACCGCGACTGGAAAAAGCCTATCGCAACTATGCGATGGAATATGTGCGCACAGCCGCGCCCGTGATGGTGCAGCTGTTCGGTCCAGAGGATGCCGGCTATCTCCTGCACCTCACGGGCAAGCTGATCGGGATGCAATATTTCGATGAGGTCGCTGCGGCGCTGTCGATGGGCCGCGGCGGTGCGAGCGAATTCGCGACGTTCCTCAACGCGCTGTTGGTCGCGCAGGACGATGTGGCTGAGACGACGCAATCCGAAGGCATGTTCGAAATCCGTCAGCAGAGCTGGAAGTTGATGGACGGCGTCGCCGATGACCACCCTGCCTGCACCAAGGTGCTGGCGGGGTTGTTCGAAGGGCTCGCGGCCGGATGCGGGCGGCACATCGGAGTGCACCTGTCCCCGACATCGCGCGGCCGTCCGCCATTGCTCTGGACGATTGGGTAATGCCGCGCGGGCGTTGGCCTCGTGGTTCGAGACGCCAGCTTCGCGGGCTCCTCACCATGAGGGTCCGACATGTCACCGCGAAACAAGACCTCATCCTGAGGAGCCCGCGACGCGGGCGTCTCGAAGGATGGCCCCACGGAGACTGAGAGCCGCAATTCCACGGGCTGAAATGCGCTGCCGCAGGGCACGCCTGCACCTAGCGCAGGAGGAATCGCTGCGCATCGTGCTAACAAGCCTGTCGTTGCGCCCTGCGCGCGAACCAATTCATTGGTACACCCAAGCATTGCCGCGCCGCAAATGGCGCTTTCGCCCGGAGAGGACATGTCAGACATCGCCGAAATCCCGGTCGATGAACAAGAGCGTCCGCTGCCGCCGCCCCCGCGCCCTGTGAGGAGCGCGCTGATGGACGGGCCGATCCTGCGCACGCTGCTCGGACTGGCCTGGCCCAACGTCGTCGCGCTCTCAGCCGGCACTTGCACGGTGATTGCGGAGACCTCCTATATCGGACGTCTTGGTGTGGAAGCGCTGGCCGCGATGGCGCTGGTGTTTCCGACAGTGATCCTGACCATGACCATGTCGGGCGGTGCGATGGGCGGCGCGGTGGCCTCCGCCATCGCGCGCGCGCTCGGCGCCGGCGATCGCGAGCGTGCCGGGACGCTCGCCGCGCACGCGCTGCTGATCGGAATCAGCTTCGGCCTCGTCTTCATGCTGGGCATGCTGATCTTCGGACCGCGCGTTCTGGAAATGCTCGGTGGCCGCGGCGACGTGCTGACGCATGCGATCGCCTACACCCAGGTGTTTTTCGGCGGCGCCGTGCTGCCCTGGCTACTCAACACCATGGCCGGGGTCCTCCGCGGCACCGGCAACATGAAGCTGCCGTCGCTGTTGATCCTCAATTCTGCGGCCTGGCAGATCGTGCTTGGCGGCACGCTCGGCCTCGGGCTCGGTCCGGTGCCGCAATTCGGTATGCGCGGCGTCGCCGCCGGCGCGCTGATTGCCTATTGCATGAACATCGGCGTGATGGGCTGGTACCTGTTCTCCGGCCGCGCCCGCGTGACGCCGAAACTGCGCGGACTTCGGATCCAATGGGCGATGTTTTTCGACATCCTCAAGGTCGGCGCCATCGCCTGCTTCTCGCCGCTGCAATCGGTGCTGACGATCTCGATCTTCACCCACATGCTTGCGAAATTCGGCACCGCGATCCTCGCCGGCTACGGCATCGGTGCGCGGCTGGAATTCCTGCTGACCTCGATCGCGTTCTCGTTCGGCATCGCCTCGGTGCCGATGATCGGCATGGCGGTCGGCGCCGGTCGCATCGCCCGCGCGCGGCGCATCGCCTGGATCGCGGCGGCGAGTGCCTTCGTTGCCGTCGGTGCACCGGCGTGCCTGGTTGCGATCTTCCCCGATCTCTGGGTCAACATCTTCACCGACAGCGCGACCGTGCGCGCCACCAGCCATCAATATTTGTCGACGGTGGCGCCGTTCTACGCCTTCATCGGCCTTGCCTCGACGATGTATTTCTCGTCGCAGGGCGCTGCCAAGGTAATCGGCCCGGTGCTGGCGCAGACCGCGCGGCTGATCTACATCTCGGCGGTCGGCTGGTGGCTGTCGACGCACGATGCCACCGCGCAAAGCTTCTTCTGGCTGGCGGCGAGTTCGATGGTCGTGCTCGGCCTGCTCTCGTCCTCCAGCGTGGTGCTGACGCGCTGGGGACCGCGCCAGACCAAACCTGCGATCAGGCCGGCTCTGTCGGCCGCTGCGGACTAGCGATGCCTGTGGCGGCGATGGCCGCCACCGCCGCCGACATTGGCGAGCCGCATCAGTTGCGGAATCATCGCCATCATGTCGCCGCCACCGGCGCCGCCGAGCATGCCCATGATATCGCTGCCGCCCATGCCGCTCATTCCAGTCGGCATATATCCGCCTCCGCCCATCGGTGCGTAGCCGCCGTAATTGGGCGCCCCGAAACCGCCGCCGAGATTGCCGCCCCCGAGGCCGCCAATTCCGCCGCCGCCATTCTCCATCATGCGGCTCATCATTGGGCCCATGGTCTGCATCATCATGCCGAAGCGGCGCTTGCCCATCTTGGCCTTCATCATCTCCAGCATCGGCGCCATCTGGGTCATCATGTCCTCGCCGCCGGCACCGCCGCTGCCGAGGAATTGCGCCTTTGCCGGCGCGCTCGAAATCGAAAACATCAGCAGCACGGCGGCCGCCTGGCAGATCACCTTGTCCGCACCTCTCATGGCCTGCTCCTCGCGTGCGTGGCGCCGCCGGGAGAGCGGAGCCAACCGGGCGCACGCCGCCATGGTTACGGCGGACAAGGGCGGGGCTCTGTGAGAAATATCACGCAGCCGCCGCGGGGAACGCTCGGTGTATGGCGGCGACAGCGTCCTTGGTCTGTCCCTGCACATAGGGCGCGAGCTCATTCGGCAGCATGTCGATGATCCAGACCAGGCGGCTTCTCGCCTCGCCCTCGGCGATCACCTGCACCGAGGCGCTGTAATGCTTCAGCCGCTCGTTGTTGATCGCGTAGACCAGCCGCTGCCGCGCATCGTCGCAATCGACCAGCACCTCGCGCGCCACCGATCCATTGGCGAAGGTGACGACGCGCGCGTCGCCGTCGAGCGCGCAGGCCGTGACGAAGCCCGGCGCCAGCCGCCGATGCAGCGCGCCGAAATCACGCACCGCATCCCAGACGTCGCGCGCCGGGGCGTTGAGGGGAATGTCGTTGTGGATGGAGGCCATTGTTGAATCCTGGTTGAATCCTGTGATGTAGAGAAGCGAGCGATAGCGCCGTCATCTCAGCTGTCATCGCCCGACTTGATCGGGCGATCCAGTATTCCAGAGGCCGCTGTGATGAATCGAGAAGCTGCGGCGTACTGGATGCCCCGGTCAAGCCGGGGCATGACAATGTGTGTGGTGAGGCCTGCCGTACTCACGTGCAAACCGCCTCGACATTGTTGCCATCGGGATCGATCAAAAACGCCGCGTAGTAAGTCGGGCTGTAATCCTTGCGCGGGCCGGCGCCGCCATTGTCGCGACCGCCGCTCTTCAGGCCCTCGCTATGGAATGCCTTGACCGAATCATGATCCCCAGCGCGAAACGCGATATGCGCGCCATCGGCTTTCCGCCCCTTGTTCAGGTGCAGCCACAGCGCCGGCGCGCCCTGCGGTCCGAAGCCGGCATAACCGTCGCCGCTTGAGCACAGGACATAACCGAGCGGCGCCAGCACTGCGGTGTAGAAGCGCGTTGCGGCGTCGAGGTCGGCAACGCGCAATCCGATATGGTCGTACATGGTCGTCTCCATTTCCAAAGCGCGCCGCAATCGGCGCGCGCCGGAGACGAACCTAGTCAGTTGAGGGCGAGCTGCTCTTGGAGAATCTTGCGCTCTCCCTTCGAGGCCTGACGGAACTTGGTCGGCGAGACGCCGGCGGCGCGGTGGAAGGTGCGGACGAAGTTGGAGAGATCGCCGAAGCCGACGTCATAGGCGATGTCGGTAACTGCGATGTCGTCGTCGGTCAGCAGCCGCGCCGCATGCCGCAGCCGCGAGCGCACTAGATATTGATGCGGGGTGACGCCGAGCACGGCCGAGAACAGCCGCAGGAAGTGGAAGGGGCTGAGGCCTGCCTGCCGCGCGGCCTGTTCGAGGTCGACCTCGGCGTGCGAATTGGCGTCGATCCAGAGCGCGGCTTCCACCGCGCGGCGGCGGTCGCGCGCGGTCGGCGTCGTCGGCTTGCGCGCCTTGCCCGAGACGACATCGACGAAACGGCCGGCGAGGATCTGGCCGACCTCGTCGAGACCGAGGTCGCTGTTGCCATCTGCCGCCGTCTGGGCGAGCTCGCCCAGCACCATCAGCTCGGGCAGCGGCGGCGTTGCGCCGACCTGCCAGACGTCTCGCCGGCCGCCGAGCGCGTCGACCAGATCCTCGCCGAGGAAAAAGGACAGGCAGACGTCGCCGGCGACATGCTCATGCGTACAGGTGTATTCCTCGCCCGGCGCGCCGACCAGCATCGAGCCTGCCACCAGATCGAAGAAGCCGGCGCGGCAATGACAGCCAAAGCTTCCCGCGCGGACATAGGCAATGGAATGGCCGGTGCGACACTCCGCAAACGGGCTGTCGTCCGGTCCCGCGTCGCAGCGAAACTCCGAGACGGTCATCGAGGGGGTCGTCAGCAGCGTGGTCGCGTCCATGCCACCTATCTAGGTGGAGGGTCTCGGCGAGGCAACGGGCAGCAGCACGTCGAACAGCGTCTTGCTGGCGATCGGATGGGCGCCCTCCAGCGACAGCAGCCGCCGCTTGGAGATCACCCCGCCATAGGGCGAGAGCCGGTCGGTGTAATTGCCGGCCTCCAGCACCCGGTGGCAGGGCACGATCAGCATGTAGGGATTTTTCGCGATCGCCTGGGCTACCGAATGCGCGGCGCCGGAGGCGCCGAGCACCTTGGCGATCTCGTGATAGGTGCGCGTCTCCCCGCGCGGAATGGCGCAGGCGGCTTCATAGACCCGCCGGTTGAAGCCGGGCGCACCCCGCTCGCGTCCAGGCTGACCTCGGAAAAATCAGCATCGCTGCCTTGCAGCAAGCCCACGATGCCATCGATTGCGAACGCGGCGTTCGCGGAAGGCCGCTGCTCGCGCGCCTCGGGATGGACCTGGAAAATCCGGCGGCGGGTGTCGATCTCCCGCGCCTCCGGCAATTGCACGGCGACGATACCAGTGCTGCTCCAGATGATGCCGCAGCGCCCTATGGTCGTGTCGAATATCGCGTAGCCACGCCCCACCATGCACACGCCCCACTCAGTGCACGTCTCCCCAGACAGGCGATCATAACACCGCCACAATCCGGCGCACCCAAAATCTTACCGGAATCTTAAGAAGGGTCAGGCGGGCTGCGCCAAAGCGCTTGGCGAGATGCGCCGTCTCGGCTAATCAGAGCGGGCGCAGGCTGCGCATCCGCGGGCGTAGTTCAATGGTAGAACGGCAGCTTCCCAAGCTGCATACGAGGGTTCGATTCCCTTCGCCCGCTCCATCCTTTAGTTCGGCAGGCTCCGCAGAAATTCCACGATCGCCGCATTCACCTCCGCCGGCCGTTCCTGCTGCGTCCAGTGTCCGCACCCAGATAGCATCTTGATCCCGCGCAGTTGCTGCACCCATTGCTTCATGTTGGCAACGTGCTCGGCGGCGCCGGGGAAGGCCATGACCATGTCGTGGTCGCCGGCGATGAAGAGCGAGGGCACGACCACCTTGACGCCCTCGAAGGCGCCCATCAGCTCCCAGTTGCGATCGATGTTGCGATAGTAATTGAGCGGTCCGCGAAACCCACTGTGGGCAAATTCGGCACCGTAATAGTCGAGGTCCGCGCTACTTAGCCATGACGGCAGCGGCACCTGCACCTTCGGCAGCAGGCCGTCTTTGCGAGAGACCATGCCGACACCGGCGGTCCGCCCTTGACGCTCGGCATTGGCGCGGATCACCGCCGCGCCCTCGCCGGAACCGCCATAGAGCATCGCGCCGAGCGTTGCACGCGGATCTCTTTCGAATTCTGCTTCGGCGACACCCGGCTCCTGGAAATACAGTTGATAGAACTGCGCGTCAGACGTCTGTGGCATTACACTCGTCGGCGGCACCGGACCGCGCGGTCGATAGGGCACGCTGAGAATGGCGGCGGCGCGGAAGCGATCGGGCCGCAGGCGCGCCGTGTGCCAGGCGATCGTCGCGCCCCAGTCGTGCCCGACGATGACGGCGTCCTTCGCCTCGAAAGCGTCGAGCACGCCGACGAGGTCGCCGACCATGTGGAGGATCGTATACTGGTCGATCGCCTCGGGCTTGTCGCTCTTGCCGTAGCCGCGCATGTCGGGCGCGACAGCGTGGTAGCCGGCCGCGGCCAGCGCCGCGAGTTGGTGACGCCAGGAATACCAGCCTTCCGGAAAGCCGTGGCAGAGTAGCACCAGCGGCCCTTCGCCCTGTTCGGCGACGTTGAGGCTGATGCCGTTGGCCTTGATGATCCGTTGCGTCGGTCCGTTCATGCCACACCTCCCGCTGCATCGTGATTGCGCCCATCCTAGACGTTGCTGCCCGGCGCGCAAAGATTCCAATATATTAGCCCCTCGATCCCGGCATACGCCGCTGCTCCGGCCTAATCTTCTCGTCCGGCGGATGCGGTCCCTGCGACGGGCAACGTTTGGATCAGAGATCATGGACCAGCAAAAGCTCGACCGCGCGATCGGTCGCCGATTGAAGACGGTGCGGACGCAAGCCGGCATGACGCTGAATGAGCTTGCCACGCGCTCCGGCGTCAGCCGGGCCATGATCGGGCGGGTGGAGCGGGCGCAGAGCAGTGCGACGGCGTCGCTGCTCAACAAGCTCTGCGCGGCGCTCGATGTGTCCTTGAGCGACGTGGTGGCGCTGGCCGAGAAGCCGCCGGAGCGGCTGGTGCGGCTCGCCGACCAACCGCACTGGCGCGATCCCGACAGCGGCTATCGCCGCCGCCACGCCTCGCCGGCGGATGCGGCGAGCGGCATCGAGGTTATCGTCGTCGATTTGCCGGCCGGCGCGCGGGTGCCGTACAGCCCCTGGGGGCGCAACGCCTTCACCCAGCAGCTGCTGATGCTGGAGGGCGCGATCGCCGTGCACATCGACGCCAAGGCGGTTCGCCTGCGCGAAGGCGACTGTCTCGACTTCGACGTGATGCGCGCGGTGATCTTCGAGAACGAGACCAGACAGGACGCGCGCTACGTCATCATCACGCGCCGCGGCGCGTCCTACGGCAAGATGTGAGGCCCTGACGATGCAGATCCGCACCGGCGACACCTTTGATCCGCGCGTCATCGCGCTGCTCGACCATCACGTTGCGGCGGCGCGAGCACAGACCGCGCCGGGCAGTGCGCATGCGCTTGATCTCGCTGGGCTTCGTGCCCCGGAAGTCGCGTTCTGGACCGGCTGGGACGGCGACACGCTGGTCGCCACCGGTGCGCTGAAGTCGCTGTCGGGAGCGCATGGCGAGGTGAAGTCGATGCACACGCTCCAGACCACGCGGCGGCGCGGCTTTGGCGGTGAGATGCTCCGCCACATCATCACGGAAGCCCGCGCGCGCGGCATCGCGCGGCTCAGCCTCGAAACCGGCTCCTGGGACTATTTCAAGCCGGCGCACGCGCTCTACCAGGCGCATGGCTTTGTCCTCTGCGGCCCGTTCCAGGGCTATGTCGAGGATCCCAACAGCCTGTTCCTGACCCTGGATCTGTCGGCGAGCCGATAGCTCAGGAGCGCGTCTCCTCGATCCTGTCGAGCACGCGCTCGGGGGCGATGTCCCGGCTTGCCTCCTCCAGATCGCGCTTCGAATCGGGCTGGACGTCGAGCCGCTCGGCGATCTGCGTGAGCAGGCGGGCAACCTTGGTCAATTCGTGCTCGGCGAGAAGGCTGATCTGGAGATCGAGATCGGCGCGCTTGTCCGCTGCTGCGCTCATGCGGTTCTGCGAGATCAGCACGAATGTCGACAGGAAGATCGCCTCGACCGAAGCAATCATCGCCAGCACCACGAAGCTCTCGTCCCAGGCCGGGATTCCCGGCAGCCAGTGCAGATTGGCGATGATCCAGAAGCCGAACACCGCGACATGGAGATAGACGAACGCCATGCTGCCGGTGAACGCCGTGATCGCATCGGCAAGTTTTTCTTGACCCCTGGCACCGCGCTGCTCGCGGCGGCGGCGCTCGACCAGGGCCTGGATGTTGCGCTCGAGCGTCGGGCTCAATCCCTCGCCGGGATCATGGGTGATATCGTTACGCACAGGGCAGCAACGGCGGACGCAAGAGGCTGTTCCTGGGCTCAGCCGAGGGAAAATGCTCGCCGCCCCTCAAAATGAGTTGCGTACCTCAAAACACCTCTGCTAGCCTTCAGCCATGGCCGAGACGCTCACCACGACCGCGCTGACGCTGAAGGACATCGCCCGCCAGGCCGGCGTCAGCCTCGCGACGGTGGACCGCGTCCTGCACAATCGTCCGGGCGTGCGGCCGGATACGGTCCGGCGCGTCAAGGAGGCGATCGAGCGCAATTCGTTCCAGCCGCACGTGGCCGCCGCCGAGCTCGCCCGCGGCCGCGCCCGCCGTTTCGCCTTCGTGATGCCGTCGGGGCCGAACCCGTTCATGCAGCAGATCCAGGACTATCTCGGCGAGATGTCGGGCTGGCTGTCGTCCCGCCGCCTCGGCGTCGAGACGGTGGCGACCGACGTGTTCGATCCGTCCGTGCTCGCCGCTTCCCTTGAAGGGCTCTCGGATGATTACGACGGCATCGCCGTGGTCGCGCTGGACCATCCCGGCGTCCGCGCCGCCATCGACGATCTCGTCGATGCCGGCGCCAAGGTCGTGACGCTGGTCTCGGACGTGCCGTCGTCGCGCCGGCACCATTATGTCGGTATCGACAATATTGCCGCGGGGCGCACCGCCGGCGCGCTGGTCGGGCGGCTGGTCGGACAAAAGTCCGGCAAGGTCGCGATCGTCGCGGGCTCGCAGGGCCTGCGCGACCATGCCGAGCGCATTTTTGGCTTCAACCAGGTGATGGCGTCGGAATTCCCCGGCCTCAGCGTGCTGCCGGTGCTCGAAGGACGCGACGAGGACGCGCGTTCGGAACAATTGTTGGCGCGGCTGCTGGGCAGGCATGCCGACATTGTCGGCCTTTATAATGTCGGCGCCGGCACGCAAGGCGTCGCCAACGCGTTGAACGAAAAGGCGTTGAGCGATGGCGGCCGCGACAGGCAGGTGGTGTTCGTCGGACACGACGTCACCGCGCTGACGCGCCGGCTGCTGCTGCAGGGTGTGATGCATGCCGCGATTTCGCAGAACCCCGGACATGAAGCGCGCGCCGCCGTGCGCGTGCTGCTCGCGCTCGCCCGTGGTGAGCCGATCTTGCGCGAACAGGAGAAAATCAGGATCGACATCGTGATGCGGGACAATCTGCCTTAGCGGCAGGTGGAATTCAAAACGACTCGTTGCGGATAAGGCGACCTTGAGTTCGCGCACCGCAGCAGGCGAAAGGGAGGATGGCGTGTATCTCGGAATCGACATCGGCACATCGGGTGTGAAAGCGGTGCTCGTCAGCGAAGCCGGCGCGGTTCTCGCGACGGCGGTGCGCGAGCTTGCGCTGTCGCATCCGGCGCCGCTGTGGTCCGAGCAGGATCCCGATGGCTGGGTCGATGCGGCGGTCGGCGTGGTCGACGATCTCGCCGCCCGCCATCCGCGCGAGATCGCGCGGGTGCGCGGCATCGGGCTATCGGGCCAGATGCATGGCGCGACGCTGCTGGACGAGGACGGACGGCCGCTGCGTCCCGCGATCCTCTGGAACGACGGCCGCTCGCACGCCGAATGCGTCGCGCTGGAGCGGCGCTGCCTCTCGTTGCACACCATCGCCGGTAATCTGGCCATGCCCGGCTTCACCGCGCCGAAGCTGCTCTGGGTCGCCAGGCATGAGCCAAAAATCTTCGCGCGCGTCGCAAAGGTGCTGCTGCCGAAGGCCTATGTGCGCTATCGACTGACCGGCGAGATGATCGAGGACATGTCGGACGCGGCCGGCACGCTGTGGCTCGACGTCGGTCTGCGCCGCTGGTCGGCGCTGCTGCTGCATGCCACCGGGCTCGATCTCCACCACATGCCGCGCCTGGTCGAGGGCAGCGAGGTCAGCGCGACGCTCGCGCCGGATTACGCCCAACGCTGGGGCATGGCAAAGAATGTCGTGGTCGCCGGCGGCGCCGGCGACAATGCCGCGAGCGCGATCGGGCTCGGCGCCATCGCGCCGGGCGATGCCTTCCTGTCGCTTGGCACATCCGGCGTGGTGTTCCGCGTCACTGATCGGTTCGCGCCGGCGCCGGCCTCGGCGGTCCATGCGTTCTGTCACGCGCTGCCCGGCCGCTGGCATCAGATGGGCGTGATGCTGTCGGCTGCGGCTTCGCTGGCCTGGCTCGCCGGCGTGATGGAGGTTCCGGCCGCAGCGCTGCTGGCGCCGCTCGGCGAGCGCGTCGATGGACCGAGTCCGGTCAAATTCCTGCCCTATCTCGACGGCGAGCGCACGCCGCACAACGATGCCGCCGCCAGCGGTGCCTTTGTCGGCCTGCGCGGTGCGACCGGGCGCTCCCAGATCGTTCAGGCCGTGCTCGAAGGCGTCGCCTTCGCCGCGCGCGACAATCTGGCGGCGCTGAGCGCGGCCGGCGGACCGCTTGCCGAGGTCGATCTCGTCGGCGGCGGCTCGCGCTCGCCGCTGTGGGCGCAGATCTGCGCAGATGTGCTCGGCATTCCCGTCCACCGCGTCGAGGAGGGCGAGGTCGGGGCGGCGCTCGGCGCCGCCAGGCTCGGACGGCTCGCCGCCACCGGCGAAGACGCGGCTGCGGTTTGCACCCGTCCGCGCCGGCTCGCGAGCTTTACGCCTCGCCCATCGGTCAGTGCGGCCTATGACGAGGCCTATCGCCGCTGGCGCGAACTTTATCCCGCGTTGAAGGAGTGTGCCTAAGTGACTGCGTCAGCGAAATTCTTCGATACAAGCGTACCTGTCGCCTTCGCCGGCGGGGATGCGGGAAACGCGCCTGCCTTCCGCTGGTACGATAAGGACCGCCTCGTCCATGGCCGCAGGATGGAGGACCATCTGCGCTTTGCGGTCTGCTATTGGCATTCGTTGTGCTGGCCCGGCGGCGATCCCTTTGGCGGCGAGACGTTCCTGCGACCCTGGCATCACGGCGCCGATGCGATGGCGCAGGCGCGCGCCAAGGCTGACGTCGCCTTCGAGCTGTTTCGCCTGCTCGACGTGCCCTTCTTCACCTTCCACGACGTCGATGCGGCGCCGGAAGGCAACTCGCTTGGCGAATCCGTCGCCAACCTCAATGCCATCGCCGATCTGTTCGAAGCGAAGATGGCCTCGAGCAAAGTGCGCCTGCTCTGGGGCACCGCTAATCTGTTCACGCATCGCCGCTACATGGCGGGCGCGGCCACCAATCCCGACCCCGAGATCTTCACCTATGCCGCCGGCCAGGTCCGCGCCGCGCTGGAGGTGACGCACCGTCTCGGCGGTCAGAACTACGTGCTGTGGGGCGGGCGCGAGGGTTACGAGACGCTGCTCAACACCGATCTCAAGCGCGAGCTCGACCAGCTCGGCCGCTTCGTCTCGCTGGTCGTCGAGCACAAGCACAAGATCGGCTTCAAGGGACCAATCCTGATCGAGCCGAAGCCGAAGGAGCCGACCAAGCATCAATATGATTTCGACGTCGCCACCTGCTACGGCTTCCTCGCACGTTACGACCTGCTGAAGGACGTCAAGCTCAACATCGAGCAGAACCACGCCATCCTCGCCGGGCACTCGTTCCATCACGAGGTCGCGCTCGCGGAGGCGCTGGGCGTGTTCGGCTCGCTCGACATCAACCGCGGCGACGATCTGCTCGGCTGGGACACCGACCAGTTCGCGATGAACGTGCCCGAGCTTGCCCTGGTGTTCCACGAGCTCCTGAGCCGCGGCGGCTTCAGCTCGGGCGGGCTGAATTTCGACGCCAAGATCCGGCGCCAGTCGATCGATCCCGACGATCTGATCCATGCCCATGTCGGCTCGATGGATGCCTGCGCGCGTGCGTTGCTCGCTGCCGCGGACATGCTCGACGCGGGCGTGCTCACTGCGCCGCTCGCGAAACGCTATGAGGGATGGGCCGGGCCCGAGGGCCGCGCCATTCTCGGCGGCCAGCGCTCGCTCGCCGAGCTTGCCGACCGTGCGCACGGCCCGGGCTTTGACCCGCAGCCGCGCTCGGGTCGGCAGGAATATCTTGAATCCCTCGTCAACCGCTACGTCTGAGGAAGGCCGCTGATGACAAATGCACAAGCGACACCGGTCCTCGAGCTGACCGGCATCGGCAAGGAGTTCGGCGCCATCCGCGCGCTGCATGATGTCGACATGCAGGTCCTCCCCGGCGAGGTCGTCGGCCTGATGGGCGACAACGGCGCGGGCAAGTCGACGCTGGTCAAGATCATCGCCGGCAATTTCCGCCCCAGCCACGGCGAAATCCGCTTCGCCGGCAGTGCGGTTCATTTCAACCGGCCCGTCGATGCCCGCGGCGTCGGCATCGAGGTGGTCTATCAGGACCTTGCGCTCGCCGACAATCTCACCGCAGCGGCCAACGTCTTTCTCGGCCGCGAGCTGAAGCGCAGGATCGGGCCGTTCGCGTTGCTCGACCACAAGGCAATGGCGGCGCGTGCGTTGGAGCTGTTCGGCGAGCTGCGCTCGGAGACGCGCCCCGACGATCTCGTCAAGCAGATGTCGGGTGGCCAGCGCCAGGCGGTTGCGATCGCGCGGACGCGGCTCTCCAACGCGAAGCTTGTCATGATGGACGAGCCCACGGCCGCGATCTCGGTCCGCCAGGTCGAGCAGGTGCTCGGCCTGATCCACCGACTGAAGGAGCAGGGCGTTGCCGTGATGCTGATCTCGCACCGCATGCCCGACGTGTTCGCGGTGTGCGATCGCGTCATCGTCATGCGCCGCGGCGAAAAGCGGGCCGACAAGGCCATCCACCAGACCTCCCCCGAGGAGGTCACCGCCCTGATCACCGGCGCGAAGGAGGCGGCGTGATGGCCATGCCCATGGAATCCCCGATCACCTTCTCGAACATCGGCAAGATCAGATGGTGGCAGCGCGGCATCTTCGCCTCGCAGACCGGCTATGTCCTGCTCGCACTCGCCGTGCTGCTGGTAATCATGCATTTCGCCAGCCCGTACTTTTTCACCGAAGGCAACATGCAGAACGTGGCGAAGAATTTCTCCTTCATCGCCATTGCCACCCTCGGCGTCACCTTCGTGATCATCACCGGCGGCATCGATCTGTCGGTCGGCTCCATGATGTGCTTCTCGGCCATGGTCACCTCGATGGTGATGACCGAGCTGTCGGCGCCCGGTTCGCCCGCGGGCTCCCTGTTCGTGCACATGGCGGCCGACGGCAAGACCGTGCTCGCCAATGTCCCCGGTCTGATCCTGGTGGTCTCGCTTCTCGCCGGCCTCGGCGTCGCGCTGCTCGCCGGCCTCGTCAACGGCTTCTGTATCGCGGTGCTCGGCCTGTCGCCGTTCGTCACCACGCTCGGCATGCTCTCGATCGTGCGCGGGCTCGGCTATGTCGTTTCGAACGGACGCGGCAGCTTTCCAGGTGGGCCGGATGCCGATTATTTCTACGCGCTCACCTCGGGCGACGTGCTCGGCGTGCCGGTGCCATTCATTTATCTGATCGTCCTCGCGCTGGCGATGGCCGTGCTGCTGCACCACAGCGCGTTCGGCCGTCACGTGTTCGCGCTCGGCGGCAACGAGAAGGCGGCCGAACTCACCGGCATCCCGGTCGTGCGGGTGAAGATCGAGGTCTATGTGATCTGCGCGCTCGCCGCAGGCCTCCAGGGCATCATCATCTCCGGCTGGCTCGGGTCGGCGCCGGCCAACATGGCGACGTCCTACGAGCTCAATGTGATCGCTGCGGCCGTCATCGGCGGTGCCAATCTCGCTGGCGGCATCGGTGGTCCGCTCGGCGCCATCGTCGGCTGCGTGCTGCTCGAAGTGATCCGCAACGGCCTCGTGCTCGCCCAGGTCAGCTCCTACTGGCAGCAGACGCTGGTGGGCGTGATCATCATCCTGGCCGTATTGGTCGACCGCATCCGTTCGCGGATGATCTGAAACGACGTCGTTCCGGGACGGCAACGAAAATGCCGCCTGTCCGCTTCCCGGACGATCTCAAGAGGACAGGCGTCAAAGAAGGGTGGAGGAGACGATGAGGAAATTTATTCTTGCCGGCATTGCGGTCGCGATGATGGCTACGCCGGCGTTTGCCGCAAACTACCGGTTCGTGATCGTGCCCAAGGCGATGAACAATCCGTTCTTCGACTTCGCGCGCGACGGGTGCCTGAAGCGTGCCAAGGAGCTCGGCAATATCGAGTGCATCTACAAGGGGCCGGTCGAACACGAGCCGGCGACGCAGGCCCAGATCATCCAGGACTTCGTCACCCAGAAGGTCGACGGCCTCGCCATTTCGGTTGCCGACGTCGCGGCGATGACCAAGTCGATCGACGCGGCGACGGCGGCCGGCATCCCCGTCATCACCTTCGACGCCGATGCGCCCGGCGCCAAGCGCATCGCCTATATCGGCACCAACAACAAGGAGTTCGGCGTCGCCCTCGGCAAGCAGCTCCTGAAGCTGCGGCCCGACGGTGGCAAATACGCCATGGTCTCGGGTGGTCCGGGCGCCAAGAACCTCGCCGAACGCGTCGACGGCGTCCGCGAAGCGCTGAAGGGCTCGAAATGGACCGAGGTCGCGGGCTCGCCGACGTTCTGCAACGACGATCCCGCGCTGGCGGTTCAGCAGATGACTGATATGCGCACCGCGACGCCCGACCTCGCCGCGATCGTTCCCATCGGCGGCTGGCCGATGTTCGCCCCCGAAGGCTTCAAGGCCTTCGCGTCCAGATACAAGAAGGATATCGATTCCGGCAAGTTCACGCTTGTCGTCGCCGATACGCTGAAGATGCAGCTCGAGCTGTTGCGCGATGGCTATGCCAATGCGCTGGTCGGCCAGCGTCCGTTCGAGATGGGCGAGAAGGCGATGGACACGCTGCTCGCGATCAAGAAGGGCGAGAAGGTGCCGGAGATCGTCTATACCGGCCTCGATCTCGTCACCAAGGACAACGTTGCCCAGATGTTGAAGTAGGAGCGTCGCCAGCCCCGCGCTCCTGCGTGCCTCTCCCGCTTGCGATTTTCGCAAGCGGGAGAGATGATTTTGGTTGTCGGGGAAGACTGTTGAGGCAATGGGAATGAAAAGGTCGCGGCTCGGCTCTCTCGATGTCACCTCACTCGGCCTCGGCTCCGCCCCGCTCGGCGGATTGTTCACCCCCGTCAGCGATGCCGATGCGGAAGCGACCATCGCCCGCGCCTGGTCGCTCGGAATCCGCTTCTTCGACACCGCGCCGCTCTACGGCTTTGGCCTCGCGGAGCGACGCCTTGGCGCATTCCTGCGGCAACAACCCCGTGACTCCTTCGCCATCTCGACCAAGGTCGATCGCCTGCTCGACGAGCTCTGCCGCAAGCACGGCACGCAGATGAGCTGGGAGCTGCGTGGGCGAAAACTCGTCGATGCCCGCGCACCATTGCCGGGCGGAGCGTAAGGCATGATCGTCGACGCTCACCAGCATTTCTGGGATCCCGCGCGCGCCGACTATCCCTGGATGGACGCGCCCGAGCTCACGCCGCTCCGGCGTGCCTTCGGTCCGGCCGATCTCGCGCCGCTCTTGAAAGCCAACGGCATCGACGCGAGCATCCTGGTGCAGTGCCGCTCCGCACTGGCGGAGACCGAGGAATTTTTGCGGATCGCGCATGCGACGCCGTCAGTGATTGGCATCGTCGGCTGGGCCGATCTGACCGACGCTGAACTTGGCGAGACGCTGGAGCAGTTGCGTGCTTCGCCCGGCGGCGACAAGCTGGTCGGCATCCGCCACCAGGTCCATGACGAGGCCGACCCGGATTGGCTGTTGCGCGAGGACGTCCAGCGCGGCCTCACGGCCGTGTTCGCGCACGATCTCGCCTACGATTTCCTGGTCCGCACCCGCGAGCTGCCGGCCGCGATCGCAACCGCACAAGCGTTCCCGCAGGCGCGCTTCGTGCTCGACCACGCAGCCAAGCCGCCGATCGCCGATGGCGGAAGCACTGAATGGTCCAATGGCATCGCGGCACTCGCGGCCTGCGGCAATGTCTGGTGCAAGGTCTCGGGGCTGGCGACGGAAGCGGTGTGGAGCGACTGGAATGCGGAGCGGCTGTTTCCATTCGTCGCGCACGCCGCGACCTGCTTTGGCGAGAATCGCCTGATCTTCGGCTCGGACTGGCCGGTATGTTTGCTCGCGGGAAGCTATGGCGAGATCAAGGGCGCGCTGGAGGCGTGCCTGATGGAGCTCGGGCCGCAGGTGAGGGAGAAGGCGTTCGGCGTGAATGCCAAGGCTGCGTATCGGCTGGCGGTGAGCTGAAGTCGCCAGCGCGTGTCGCTCAGTGTTCGTCCCCGAACACCCGATCCAGCGCCGCATCGTACGTCGTCTGCACCAGCTCCGGATGCAGCTTCGCCAGCGCCTCCATCATCACGCCTGAGTTGATCTCGAGCACACGCCAGACGCCGTCGACGTGCACGAGGTCGATCGATGCGAAGGTGATGCCGATGGCATTGGCGGCATCGATGGCGAGCTTTGCGCAGGCTGCGCGTAGATCGTCGTCCCGCATCAGCACGGGCGTTGCACCCGCATCGAGATTGTGCCGCCAATCCGGGCCAAGCTGCTTGCTGTAGACGACGAGTGGCACATCGTCGAGCAGGACCACGCGAACTTCATCCTCGATCACGACATAGGGTGAGATCACGAGTCCGGCGCTCATCGAAAAGGCTTCGCCAACCGCATGATCGAGCTCTGTTTCCGTCGTTACCCTGAAGACGGATCGTCCCGACGTCCCGTCGTTCGGCTTCACGACCACGCCTTGCGGATTGTCGTGAAGCAATGCCAGCATGGTCTCTCGCCAGGCGACGCCGACAACCTTCTCGCCCAACTTCGGATTGAGGAAGAGGCGATGGGGAATGCAGGGCACGCCCTCGAGCGCCAGCACCTCGGCGGCGGCCGATTTGTCGTTGGCCAGGCGGTGCGCGATGGCGCTGTTGAGGCCGATGTCGTAGCCGAACGCGAAGTGGCGCTGCTCGCCCCGGCGCATCGCGAGCAGCCAGCCATCGGCGCGGACATCGAGCGCGATGCCATGGGTCGCGCAATAGCGCTTGATCGCCTGCACGAAGATCCGCTCGCCGCTCGCCATGTGTCTCAGTCGCCAGTGCCAGTCGTCAGTTCCAGTCGATCTTGGCGCCAAAAGCCGCAAAAATCCGGGAAACGGCGCCAAACGGGGGTGAAATCAGAGCTATTCTTAATGAAATTCTCGCGAGCACTACGGAAATTAAGTGCTGTATTCGAGCCCCGGAGGGAAAAGAAATTGCCCTCCGCATGCGCCGGACAGCAGATCCATTAATGGTGTGACCATTTCCGCCGCAAATGCCGGTTTGCCGGCATCAATTGCATCCGGAACGAGGTTGATTATTGGTCTCAATGGCGTAGATCACACTCGCGAAATCCTCCGCCATGGCAATGGTGTCCGCTCCGCTTTCAGGGGCCGGGCAACGCTTTTGCCCTAAAACCGCAATTATTCGGAATATCGAAAATCATGAGCGCGTTTTACCGAGAGAAGGTTCTTTCCGTCCAGCACTGGACCGACACCCTGTTCAGCTTTCGCGCGACCCGGGATTCCGGCTTCCGCTTCCAGAACGGCCAGTTCGCGATGATCGGCCTCGAGGTTGAGGGCCGTCCGCTGCTCCGCGCCTACAGCATGGCGAGCGCCAACCACGAGGAAGAGCTCGAGTTCTTCTCGATCAAGGTTCAGGACGGCCCGCTGACGTCGCGTCTCCAGAAGATCAAGGAAGGCGACACCATCCTGGTCGGCCGCAAGGCGACCGGCACGCTGATCACCGACAACCTCATCCCCGGCAAGCGGCTGATGCTGCTCTCGACCGGCACGGGCTTGGCGCCCTTCGCCAGCCTGATCAAGGACCCCGAGGTTTACGACCAGTTCGACAGCATCGTGCTGGTGCATGGCTGCCGTCAGGTCTCCGAGCTCGCCTATGGCGAGAAGCTCGTCGCCGGTCTTCGCGAGGACGAACTGTTCGGGGAGTTGCTTGCGGACAAGCTCATCTACTACCCGACCGTGACCCGCGAGCCGTTCAAGAACCGCGGCCGCATCACCGATCTCATCAGCTCCGAGCAGATCTTCAACGACATCGGCCAGGGTCCGCTCGACATTGCGACCGACCGCATCATGATGTGCGGCAGCCCGGCGATGCTCGAAGAGCTGAAACTGATGTTCGAGGGCCGCGACTTCGTCGAGGGCTCCGGCAACAAGCCCGGCCATTTCGTGATCGAAAAGGCCTTCGTCGAGCGGTAGGCCCTCTCGGCGTCGTCCTGGCGAAAGCCAGGACGCTTGCCTGGGTAAAGCACCTTGACCGGTTAATGGCCATCCATTCCGGGCTCTGCTGCACCGCAGCAGCCCGCCCATCGGGCTGATTGATTTGTCCCCGCCGAATTCGCTAGCCTGAAACAACCGCCGCGTCATATCCGTATGACAGGCGCGGGCGTATCGTACCGCCTCATGCTGGCGAGAGGATGGGAATCGTGGCCGACGAGAATAAGACGCAGGAATCGCCTCACTTATCGGCCAACGTATCCGCCAAACGGCTGCCGCTGGTGGAAGAGGGGATCATGGAAACCCTGCTGCTGCCATTCTCCCCGCGCTTCATCGTCCTGACGATCTGCGCGGTGGTCACCGCGCTGCTAATCGGCATCGGCATCGCCGACCGCAAGATCTTCGACATCCTGCTGATCCCGATTCTGATCTTCGGCGCGTTGACGCTGCTGGGCGTCCGCGACCTCATGCAGAAGGGCCACGCCGTCCTGCGCAACTACCCGATCTCGGCGCATATCCGCTTCCTGCTCGAAGAAATTCGCCCGGAGATGCGGCAGTATTTCTTCGAGAGCGAGAAGGACGGCATGCCGTTCTCGCGCGACATTCGTGCGGTGGTCTATCAGCGCGCCAAGATGCAGCTCGACAAGCGTCCGTTCGGCACCCAGGAGGACGTCTACCGCGAGGGCTACGAGTGGATGCATCATTCGGTGTCGCCGAAGGCGCATGCCGAGGAGAAATTCCGCGTCACCATCGGCGGACCGGATTGCGCCAAGCCGTATTCGGCTTCGGTGTTCAACATCTCCGCGATGAGTTTTGGCGCGCTCAGCCCGAACGCCGTGCGCGCGCTGAATGCCGGCGCCAAGAAGGGCGGCTTCGCGCACGACACCGGCGAGGGCGGCTTCAGCCCCTATCACGCGGAGATGGGCGGCGACATCATCTGGGAGATCGGTTCGGGCTATTTCGGCTGCCGCCATCTCGACGGCGCCTTCGATCCCGAAGCCTTCGCGCGCGTCGCGAGCCAGGACCAGATCAAGATGGTCGAGCTCAAGATCAGCCAGGGCGCCAAGCCCGGTCATGGCGGCGTGCTGCCGGCGGCGAAAGTCTCGGAGGAGATTTCCAAGATCCGCGGCGTCGCGATGGGTGAGGATTGTATCTCGCCGGCCTCGCATCGCGCCTTCTCGACACCTGTCGGCATGATGCAGTTCATCGGCGAGATGCGAAAGCTCGCCGGCGGCAAGCCGACCGGCTTCAAGCTGTGCATCGGCCATCCCTGGGAATTTTTGGCGATCTGCAAGGCAATGATCGAGACCGGCATCTATCCTGACTTCATCGTGGTCGACGGCAACGAGGGCGGCACCGGCGCCGCGCCGCTCGAGTTCATGGACCATTTGGGCATGCCGATGCGGGAGGGCGTCAATTTCGTCCACAACGCTCTGATAGGCATCAACGCACGCGACCGCATCAAGATCGGCGCCTCCGGCAAGATCGCCACCGCGTTCGACATGGCACGTGCCATGTCGATCGGTGCGGACTACTGCAATTCGGCACGCGGCTTCATGTTCTCGCTCGGCTGTATCCAGTCGCTGAGCTGCCACACCGACCGCTGCCCGACCGGCGTCGCGACGCAGGACCCGACGCGTGCGCGTGCGCTCTATGTGCCGCTCAAGATCGACCGCGTGCACAATTATCACCTTGCGACGCTGCACTCGCTGACCGAGCTGATCGCCGCGGCCGGTCTCGAACATCCGCAGCAGCTGCGCCCGATCCATTTCTCGCAGCGCACCTCGACGACGGACGTGAAATCGTTCGCGCAGCTTTATCCGTCGCTGCGTCCGGGCGAACTGCTCGAAGGCACCGAAGACCCGCGCTTCCGCGACGCCTGGCGGATGGCGCGGACAGAGACGTTCCAGCCGGCGCTGTAGGCGCCGGTCCACTTGCAAGGCCGCAGGCCCCGCGCGCAAAAGCATCGCAACGAGGACTGCGTTTAACGTTTGGTTCAACTTTGGGTGTAGATTGTCGCCGTGGATGAGCGGCGCGACAAGGCAAGGCATCGCGTGCTGAAGGCCGGAACGATCGAGTTCGGCGGCGGCGGCGCGATCGACTGCACCATCCGCAACCTGTCCGATACCGGCGCCGCGCTCGACGTCAGCAGTCCCGTCGGTATCCCCGACCATTTCAGCCTGTTCGTCCAGGCCGACGGAACACATCTCGCCTGCACCGTGATCTGGCGCAAGGAAAAGCGGATCGGGGTGAGGTTCGGGTGAGGGCTCCAGCGCACTAGGCCGGGACGACGTGAAGCTTAGTGCGGCGATCTGCATTTCAACACGTCGCCGCTCGCTCACCCCGTTTCTACTTCGCTCCGCCGGCTCGCGAGAATCTTGTCGATCCTCCGTCCGTCGAGATCGACCACCTCGATGTGCCAGTCGCCGAAGTCGAAGGCGTCGCCGACATCAGGCAGCACGTTGAACTGTTGCAGCACGAGGCCGGCGACGGTGTTGTAGCGGTGCGGCGGCAGTTCGATGCCGAGCAGCTCGCCGAATTCGTCGACCGGCATCCAGCCTGAGACCAGCAGCGAATCGTCCGCGCGCTTGACGTAGGCCGGTTCCGGTGGGCCTTCCTCGGAATGGAAGGCGCCGACGATCGATTCCAGAATGTCAGCCGTCGTCACGATGCCTTCGAAGGCGCCGTATTCGTCGTAGACGAGGCCCACATGCACCGGCGCAGCCTTCAGGATCGCCAGCACGTCGCGGGCATCGGCTGAGGCGGGAATGCCGGGCGCCTCGCGAACCAGCACGCGCAAATCCGGCGTGCGCTCGTTCATGAAGGCGACCAGCAGGTCCTTGGCCTGGAGCACGCCAATCGGCTTGTCGCGGTCGCCGTCGGAGACGGGAAAGCGTGAATGCGGACTCTTGGCGATGGTCGCTCGAATGCTCTCCGGCGTATCATTCAGGTCGATCTCGTTGACCTCCGTGCGCGGCGTCATGATCGCGCCGACCGGCCGATCGCCGAGCCGCATCACGCCCGCAATCATCTCCTTTTCACCTGACTCGAGCACGCCCGCGCTTTCGGCTTCGCTGACGAGATGATGGATCTCGTCTTCCGAGACCTTCTCTTCGGACTTGCCGCCATGGCCGAGCAGCGTGAGGATCAGCTTGCCGGAGAGATCGAGCAGGAAGACCAGCGGCAGCGAGACCTTCGCAAGCACGTGCATCGCGGGTGCAACCCTGACCGCGATGCTCTCGGGGTCACGCAGCGCCACCTGCTTCGGCACCAGCTCGCCGACGATCAGGGTGGCGTAGGTGATGAGCGTGACAACCAGGCCCACGCCGACGATGTCGGCAATTCCTGCGGACAGGCCGAGCTCGAGCAGCCATTGCGTCAGCCGCTGTCCGAGCGTCGCGCCCGAGAACGCGCCGGAGAGGACGCCGACCAGTGTGATCCCGATCTGCACCGTCGAGAGGAATTTGCCGGGATCGGCCGCGAGCGTCAGCGCCCGCTCGGCGCCGCGGACGCCCTTGGCGGCGAGCATCGACAGCCGGGCCGGACGTGACGAGACCACGGCCAGCTCGGACATGGACAGCAAGCCGTTGATGACGATCAGGACGACGACGATGGCGAGTTCGGCGGAGAGCATTGATGTTCCGAGGTAATGGAGTGTGGCGCGGATGGCGACACAGGCCTTGATATAGGTATTCGGGGG
This sequence comes from Bradyrhizobium sp. MI1.3, assembly GCF_055811695.1. Lineage (NCBI taxonomy): Bacteria > Pseudomonadati > Pseudomonadota > Alphaproteobacteria > Hyphomicrobiales > Nitrobacteraceae > Bradyrhizobium > Bradyrhizobium sp. MI1.3. The sequence continues at coordinate 29,911 of NZ_JBVVPQ010000069.1, forward strand.
AGAAATGCCGACGATTCTGTCGTATCCGGCATCGCGAAGGAACTTCGGCGACACCGTCCGGAAGGCACTCGAAGCCCAATACTCCGCGGAACTACGGGCATGCCGTTGCTTAACGGGCTCTTAGCGGCAACCGGCTAAGTTTTCGGCATTTGCAGGAATGTATTCGGGGGATCAGATGCGGATCGGGAAGCTCTTTGCGCTGTCGATGCTGACGGTGACGGTTTTTGCAGTCATCCTTGGCGCCGAGGTGCTGATACCCCAGGCGCGCATCTTCGCGAACCGCTCCGACGCGATCAAGACGGTCGACGCCTTTGGTGCGACCCTGACGGTCAGTCAGCACATTGCTAGCCTTCGTGCCCCCTACATTTCCCCGATTTTCCAGGAGAACGCTGCGACCCAGGTCCAGATCGAAGCCGCCGCGAAGGCGGCGAAAGCGGTCGATGTCGCGTTCGAGGGGGCAAGGCGCGCCATCATGGTGCTGGATGATTCCGGGCCAATGATCGAAAACCTGGACCGTACCGCGCGGCGGCTCAAGGATATCACCACCGCGGCAGATCGCGCGATGAGCGTTCCGCTGGCGACGCGCGACAGCGCTGCGATCAAGGGCTTCCTTCCGGGCGTTGCCGAGGTCATCGGCAATATCGAGCCGATCATGAACCGGCTCGAAGCGAAGGTCATCAATGCCGATTCCTCGCTTGCGGCACTGTTGAGCCTGGCGCGAACGGCGCAGGATCTGCGCGTCTCGGCCGGTAGCCGCGCCGCCTCGCTGTCGCCGGCGCTGAGCGCACGCCGACCGCTCACGGCGGTCGAATTCTCGCTGATGGATCGGATGCAGGGACGTGTCGAGGCCGACCGCGAGCGCATCGAGGCCGGCATCGACCAGCTCGGAAGCCCGCCCCGCATCGCCAGCGCGCAGAAGGCGGCGACGGATTCTTATTTCGGGAAAGCAGCGCTCATCGTGGACAAGGAGATGCCCGCGGCACGTGGCGACGGCAAGTACGGCATCAACGCCGAAGAGTTGGCCAACGTCATCGTACCCGCCATCCAGATGTTCTACGGCGTGCGCGATGCCGCCTTGGTCGAAGCTGCCGAGCGCGCCTCGGCCGCGCGCGACGGCGCGCTTGCGATGCTCGCGCTCGCGGGCGTGGCGGTGCTGGCGTTGCTGGGGACACTCGCTGGCGTGACCATGATGCTGCGCCGGCGCGTGGTGACGCCGCTGGGCCGGCTCGCGGACGTGATCGCAACGCTTGCCGCTGGGCAGCACGAGGTCGAGATTCCCGTGACCGGCCGCAATGACGAGATCAGCCAGGTGGCGGGATCGCTCCAGCACTTCAAGGACTCGCTCTCCGCCAAGAAGGCGGCCGACGAGGCCGCCGCGGTCGAAGCCGAGGCAAAACTCCGGCGCAGCCAGCGCATGGACCAGATCGCGCGCGATTTCGAAGCGTTGATCGGCGACGTCATCAACACTGTGTCGTCGGCATCGTCGGAGCTGGAAGTGTCGGCGGGAACGCTGACGAGTACCGCCGATCAATCGGAAAAGGTCACCGCGACGGTCGCGGCCGCCTCCGAACAGGCCTCCACCAACGTGCAGACCGTTGCCGCCGCCGCGGAGGAAATGGCGTCCTCGGTCGACGAGATCGGCCGTCAGGTCCAGGATTCCGCGCGGGTGGCCAGCGAAGCGGTGCAGCAGGCCGCGCGGACCAACGACTATGTCGGCGAGCTCGCCAAGGCTGCCGGCCGGATCGGCGACGTGGTCGAGCTCATCAGCCAGATCGCGGGCCAGACCAATCTTCTGGCGCTCAATGCAACGATCGAGGCGGCGCGCGCCGGCGAGGCCGGGCGCGGCTTCGCCGTGGTCGCCTCCGAGGTCAAGGCGCTGGCCGAGCAGACCGCCAAGGCCACCGGCGAGATCAGCCAGCAGATCACGGGAATCCAGAGCGCGACGGAGGATTCCGTCGGCGCCATCAAGTCGATCGGCGACACCATCACCCGGATGTCCGAGATCGCATCGGCGATCGCCTCCGCAGTCGAGGAGCAGGGCGCGGCGACGCGGGAGATTTCCCGCAACGTGCAGCAGGCGGCACGCGGCACCCAACAGGTCTCCGCCAGCATCGTCGACGTGCAGCGCGGCGCGAGCCAGACCGGATCGGCCTCCTCCACCGTGCTGGCGTCAGCGAAGTCGCTGTCCGGCGAGAGCAGCCGTCTCAAGGTCGAGGTCGGGAAGTTCCTGGATGCGATCCGGGCCGCGTAACAAGGTCATTGTGGAGGGAAGCGGCTTCACCTAGGCTTGCACCACCGGGGATGTCGCAGCCTCCCCGTGAAGTGGTGATCCCACGCAAGCGCTGCTCGCTGATGCTTGGAGCGAGCAATGGATGGGATCACAATCGAACTACCGCTTTTCCTGTTGGCCACTTTCGCCGGCGCGTTCGTCGCCGGCCTCTCCGGCTTTGCCTTCGGCCTCGTTGCTGCATCGCTGTGGCTTTACGTGCTGACGCCGCTTCAGAGCGCCAGCCTGATCGTCGGCTTCGGCCTCCTGGTGCAGGGCTACTCGGTCTGGAAGCTGCGCAGTGCGCTCGACTGGCGCCGGCTATGGCCTTTCATGATCGGTGCCGTCGTGGGCGTGCCGGTCGGCGTGTCACTCCTGACCTCGGCCGATCCCAAGAGCGTCCGCATCGCGGTTGGGGTGATCCTGATCGTCTACAGCCTCTACGCGTTCTTCAGGCCGCAGCTCAAGGTCGCTACAATCGTGCCGCCGGCCGCCGACATGACGATCGGTTTCGTCAACGGCCTGCTCGGCGGCCTGACCGGTCTCGCCGGCATCATCATCACCATCTGGTGCAATCTGCGCGGCCTACCCAAGGACGTCCAGCGCGCCACCTTCCAGCCCGTCGCGGTCGTGGTGTTTGCCACGGCGGCGCTGCTTCTGGGCGCCAAAGGGGCGCTCACGCTCGACACCGCAAAGCTGTTCGCGCTCGGCCTGCCGTTTCTCTTTGCGGGAACGTGGCTCGGGCTGAAACTGTTCGGCCGCATCGACGAGGCCACGTTCCGCAAGATTGTGCTTGCGCTGCTGTTCGTCTCGGGCGTCGCGCTGCTGTTCTGAGCCGCGCTCAGAACTCGCCGTGCAGCCGTCCCGAGAATACCGACACTGGGCCGCGATCAGCGTTGTATGCGGGGTTGACGATCAGCTGGTAGTCGGCGGTGAGGGTGAGATTCTTGTTCAGCGCATAGGCGTAATAGGTTTCGAGGATGCGCTCGCGGCGGTAGTTGAGCGCGCCATCGCCGATGAGAACACCGAGGCCGCCGGCGGCCAGGAAGTCGCGATAATCCTGCGAGATGGCATTGATGGCGCCGCCGACGCCAATCACGTCATCGGGCCGGCCCCATTTCGTGCCCTTGATCGAAAGACCACCGGACAGGCTGCGGTGAATGTCGGTGAAGGCCAGCGTCTCGGTCTTGCCGTCATTCCAGCTCCAACGGCCGAACAGACCGACATCCTCGGTGATCGCCTGCTCGAGGTTGAGCACGTAGCCATACTTCAGACGGCCGCGCCGGGTCTGCGCAATGTCGAGATTGAGCGCCGGATTGTTCAGCGTCTCGCGGAAGCTGCCCATATTGGCGCTGTCGAGCCAGCCTATGGTCCTGAGCTTGCCGGGCTGGCCAAGCAGCGAGAAGCGCGTTTCGAGCTCGAGCACGTACTGGCCGCGCTCGCCGACCCTGGTGTCGAAATGATTCGAATTGGACTCGGCGACCATCAGGAAGTAGCCGCCGCGCAACGCCCACTGCTTTTGGTTCAGCTCGGCGGTGACGCCGTAGGTGAGGCCAACCTTGTCGGCGGAATAGTCGAAGGCGCCTGGCGCCCACAGCGACCAGTTCATGAAGTCCTTGCGGGTGTCCTTGGCGTAGGCGTTGCCGTCGAACACGTCGATCACGGGGAATTTGCCGGCCTGCACCGTGAGCCTGGAAACGTCGACCTTCTGTCCGAGCTGCAACTGGCCGCTCGCGAGCTCTTCCTGCTCGCCGCCAAAGCCAAACGTCTGGCGCACGAACAGGCGCGAGGTGTTGTAATGCGGATAGGGAAAGTTCGACTTCTGCGCTTCGCCATTCGGGAAGCCGGCCGCACCGACGGTGTCGTTCAATCCAAATCCCTGCAGCAGTTCGGGATTGTAATAGACCTCGCCGCCGTCCCACAGCTTTGCGTTCAGGAACAGGCTGTTGCTCCAGGTCGCCTTGGCCTGCCGTGATGGCGAGAGCGAGTTCGGCCCGGTGTAGAGGGCGGGGAACGAAGGATAGCCTTGCGGCAGATACGTGCTCTGGCCGTGGATCTCCCAGCGATCCGATTCCGTGTCGATCAGCGAGCCGATTCCCGAGCTCTTGGGATTGTAGCTCGGCATGCCCGGCCAATCGACCTTGCGGTTGAGGCCAAGCCGGACCGACTGGAAGTCGAGCGATGAAGAATTGTATTGGGCGCCCGTGGAGAAGGCGACATTGCCGCCGTCGAAGCGGCTGTAGAGATATTCGACCCGTGCGCTCCAATGCGGCGCGAAACCGTATTCGATGCCAGCACCCGCGATCCAGCCGGGCCGCGTGTTCAGGATTTTCGGGACTGCTTCGCCTGCGGCCGGCGTGTCGAAATAGCGCTCACCCATCCAAGCAAAGCCGCCGGTGGCATAGACCAGCCATGGACCGCTGGTGTAGCCGAGGCGCCCGCGCACGCTCGCGGTGTAGTCCCATTGCTGCGTGACGGTGTTGGCGGGTGTCGCCAGGACGGAAACGATCGAGTTGGAGGTGATGTAGTTCGGAAAAGAAAAATCCCCTTCGACGCCGAGAAGCCAGCCGGAATTGAGACGGTAATTGTAGCCGGCCTGCACGCCGCCGATCATGCCGCTGAAGACGCCGCTGTCGTTGATGCCGGTGCCGTCGTTCAGCGCGGAGCGCGACGAGCCGAGGCTGTAGCCGGCATGCGCACCGATGTAGAGGCCGGTCCAGTCATAGACGGCCTTCAGCGCTGGTGCCTTCAGCGGCAGATCAGCCGCGCGGCTGGCGGCGGGCAAAGCCAAGACGCCCGAGGCAATCGCCGCGGCCGTCCGCAAATACCTGTAACGGTGACCCCTCAACGTCAAAACGCACGCCCCCAAAGCGAGTGTGTCCACTCGCCGCACTATCCCTGCCGATTCGCGGCGACCCTGTCATCAGGATTAGGTGCTCCGCGATCGAACGAGATGATCTCGATCCGGCCCGATTTCTTCCCAAGCTCCTGAGCCTGTTGCGAACCTTATTGCGATTAATTCGCAATAGCAACTGATGCGGATTGCCGCAGAGGATGGTTCGCACCGCTCTGTGACGGGACTGCAACAAATTCCGAGGCGCAAAAACAGTTGACCCCGCCCGGGGGGGCATCCGGGGGGGGTCGGGGGCCCGA
>NZ_JBVVPQ010000070.1:0-35128 GCF_055811695.1 Bradyrhizobium sp. MI1.3
ACCTCCCGCAGAACAAAAGCGGAAAGTGTAACCCATGTGTCCGGTACGAACTGTCACCTATGTCTCGGGTCGCTCACGATTTTGCATCCCTAATTACTATCTCCTGCGATTTTGTACTCCTGACCCGTAGCGGTCGGAGCCCCGCTTGCGGGACTGCGTTGTCCGAGAAAAAGCCTCGCGGAGCGTCCCGAACTCAGGAATCGTCATTTTTCCATCCCGGTCACGAACCAGGAGGGTGAGGAGATCGGGAAAGTGCCAATGGATGTCCTGCACTGAAATCCCGGCCTGACATGTTGACGAGAATCGGAGTGATCTCGGATACGCACGGCCTTCTCCGGCCGGAGGCCGAGCGCTGTCTTGCGGGAGTGTCGCATATCCTCCACGCCGGTGATATCGGCGCGCCGGAGGTTCTGGAGCGGCTTTGCCGAATAGCACCCGTCACCGCCATCAGGGGAAACGTCGACGTCGGCAGCTGGGCGAGGCGCTATCCCGAAACCGAAACGGTGCACCTCGGCGCTCGTTGCTTCTATCTTCTGCACGATCTCAAGACGCTGGCCATCGACCCTGCGGCAACCGGTGTGAACGTGGTGATAGCAGGACATTCGCATCGGGTGCAGGTCAACACGATCAACGGAGTGCTTTTCCTGAATCCCGGGAGCGCCGGTCCGAGGCGCTTCAAGCTGCCGATCACGCTGGCAACGCTCGATCTGGATGAGGGCGACCTGCGGCCCACCATCCATGAGCTCGACGCGTGAACGAGGTACGTGCGTCGCAGCTAGTGGGTATTCGATTTTTGCCACCGCTCCAGATCAATCGGGGGACGCTTTGGGTCGATCTGCTCCTTCTCGGGATTCCCCTGCCAAGGCTGGTCCGTCTGCCGGTGGGTTGGCAAATCGGTCTGCTGTCGCGGATCGTCGACCGGGGTTTCTCTCGGATCGTTTTCAGGTTCTTTTGCTTTCGGCATAAGCTGTCCTCTCTACAATCCGTCGATGCGGCGGCACGCGATCAGCGTACTGGCGCGGCACGGAAGTACCGATCATCATCTCGAAATTCGGGCGATCCATCGCGGGGTCATGCGCTGATGAGAGGATGGAGCGGAGCTGTTCGCGCTGCTGATCGTTGAGGCAGCCGGCTCCTGTGGAGGGGCGGCCCAGATAGTCCGTTGCCCCGAACATCTGCGGGACGGCGAACCAGACGATGAAACCCACAAACAGGACCGCGGCCACTCCCGATCCCGCCATCATCAGCTTCCGGGTGCCGTCCTTCTCCGTTTCACGCGATAGATCCTTGACCATGAACAAAAAGCCGTCGGTAGGAACTGCGGGGTCAACACGGGCAGGAATCGTTCGTTCCTACGGGCATGTATCGGCCGCCGAGGCTGCCTGCGCTATCATATGGGCTTGCAGGACCGAAACCCTCTCATCCGCGTTTTGCTGTCATGACGCACATCATCTTTAGCGACTACCGCAATCCTGCTGCCGAACAGGCCTATGAGATCGCATGGGACTTTCTCGCCCGTAGTGGAGCGATCCACGATGAATTCGATGCGTGCGTATTTCTAGCCCAACGCATCACCATGATGGTCCAGGAAGGCCAGGAAAATCGGATCCGGATGGCGAACCGCGCGATCTCCGAATACCAGTACCATCTCGAGAACCTCTGCAAGTCGGTCCGCGGCGCGGCTGCTTCACGGGCTTGAGGGCTCGCGAGGAGTTCCGCTGATCACTGCCGATCGGCGATCGTCAGCTTGCCGCGTGCCCCGGTACGTCCGCTCCTGCGCGGTGCAATGGCCGGAACGAGTGCCGGCGCTTCCCCGGCCATGCGCATGGCGAAATAGGCGATCGTCGCCTTGAGACCGTCTTTGAGCGCCACGCGCGGGCGCCATCCCAGCGCTCGAACGGCTGTGTCGATCACCGGTTTGCGGCGCTTTGGATCGTCCTTGGGCAACTCCTCGAACCGGAGCGGGGAAATTGATTCCGTGTACGCCAGCACGTCGCGCGCAATGGCCTCGATGGTGACCTCGTGGGGATTTCCCAGATTGCACGGACCGGTAATCGAAGACGAACTCTCCATGAGCAGCTGGAGGCCGTGCACGAGATCGTCGACGAAGCAGAAGCTCCTGGTCTGCGTACCACCTCCATAGATCGTGATCGGCTCTCCGCGAAGTGCCTGCACGATGAAGTTGGAGACCACGCGTCCGTCATTCTCCAGCATCCGGGGTCCGTACGTGTTGAAGATGCGCGCGACCTTGATTTCGACCCCGTACATGCGATGGTAATCGAACATCAGCGTTTCCGCGGCCCGCTTGCCCTCGTCGTAGCAGGCCCGGGGCCCGATCGGATTGACGTTGCCGAGATAGGTTTCCGGCTGGGGATGGACCTCCGGATCGCCGTAGACCTCGCTGGTTGATGCCTGCAGCACCCGCGCGCCTTTCCGCTGCGCGAGCTCCAGCATGTTGATGGTGCCGAGCACGCACGTCTTCATCGTGCCGACCGGATCCTTCTGATAGTGACGGGGCGACGCCGGGCAGGCGAGGCTGTAGATCCGGTCGATGTCGCCGTCGATCTCGACGGGATCGCGCACGTCATGTTCGATGAAGCGAAAATTCGGATGATTGAGCAGCGGCCGGATGTTGTCGATCCTTCCCGTAAACAGGTTGTCGAGACAGATCACGGTGTGGCCGCGCTGCAGAAGCGAGTCGCAGAGGTGGGATCCGATGAAGCCGGCGCCGCCGGCCACCAGAACGGTGGGGGAGCGGCGGGACGCGTTGATGCGGGTCTGAAGTGTCATGGTGGTGCCTTTCAGATTTGAGCGACCTGCATGGGACGCGAGGCGGGAAGTTGCGGGGCTTTCCGACGGCGACGGACCGATGCCTCGGCGTAGTAGGTCTCCACTTGCCGGGCGCGATGGTCGGAGGTGTGGTCGGCCAGAACGCGCCGCCGTGCGTTTTCCGCGATCGTGCGCCTCCGCTCCTCGGGCATGTCGCGCAGGATCTCCACGACGTCGCGGGGGCTCGATGCGAGCAGGATTTCCCGGAAAGGCTCGAAGACGGTCTCGATTCCAGGCCACCGGTCCGAGATGACGGGCGTGCCGCACGCGGCCGCTTCGAACAGCCGAACGCTGGGCGAGAAGCCGAGCGCGCGCATGTCGGCGCGGGTGGCGTTTAGCGTAAAGCGTTGCTCTGCGTAAAAGCCCGGATGATGTCTCGGCGTGAGGTGCTCGATCCGGGCGACATTGGCGGGCCAGACCACCTCATCGGGATATTGCGCGCCGGCGACGACGAATTGCTCGCGTGACAGAGTGCGAGCGGGGGCGAGCAGCAACTGCTCCAGAACCGGTTGCCGGTCCTCGCTATAGGTTCCGAGATAGCCTAATGCCCACTTCTTCTCCACGCGTTGTGGCGCGTAGATGTCGGTGTCGGCACTGCAATACAGCACCCGCGCCAGCGGACTGCCATAGTTCTCCTCAATCATGCCGGGCACCGGGCCGCCGGCAAAGGACAAATAAAGGTCGAAGCGCGGGATCATCGCCGCGGAAAGATAGTCCAGGCCCTGCTCGAGCTTGGCAAGCGTGACCGGCGTGTCGATGTCGTAGAAGGCGGTAATCCCCCGGGCGTGGGTCGTGATCCATTCGGAGATCGCGATGCCGTCGGGCACGTAGGAGCCAATGACCACCAGATCGGCATCGCGGATTATCTTGCCGAAACGCTGCGGGATGTCCTTCAAGGATTGATAAAGCTCGACGGTCCAAGCGGAAGGCTTGGCAAGATCACGATGCTCGCGATACCAGGGGACGTCGCGTTCGAGAAACGTGACGTGGTGACCTCGTCGTGCCAGGGCTTCGATCAGGGCGCGGTAGGTCGTGGCATGACCGTTGCCCCAGGACGAAGTAACCGAAAGACCGACGACGACGATGGTGAGGTTCATTCTGCTGCCTCGATTCGCGAACTGCTTGCGGCAAAGAGATCGTTGAACTGGCGCGCGCGCTGCCGGTAGGTGTGATGGCTCAGAATGCGCGCACGAGCGCGCGCTGCGATCGCCTGAGCCCGGTCGAGGCGCAGTGCGGCAAGATGCTCTGCGACCTCGGTCCCGCTCGCGGCCACCAGCACCTCGCGATCTGGTTCGAGAAAATGATCGATGCCGTCCCACTGGTCGGTGATCAGGCAGGCTCCGGCACCGATGGCTTCGAACACGCGCGTTGGCGGCGAGAAGCCGTAGCGGGCCATGCTATCGCGATTGACGTTCAGCGTAGCCAGAGCGGAGCCGAAAAACGCGTTGTGGTCGCCGGTCCCGACATGCCCGACCTTGTGCAGATTGGCTGGCGTGTCTTTCGAGTCCCACCCCGATCCACCGAGCACGAATGTCTTGTCCGGCAATCGGCAGGCGACATCGATAAAGAACCGCTCGACGCGCTGCTCGCGATCAGGGAGGCGGTTTGCCAGCAAGCTCAGATCGCAGGTGAAGTGCGCATTGGGCGGCGCCGGAAAGTGCGTGGCGGGGTCGAGCGCATTGTAGATCGGCACGCAGTCTCGCGCGCCGATGCCGCGATAAGCGGATACGACAGCATCGCCGCCGCCATAGGTCAAAACCATGTCGTAGGACCGGATCGCATGGCGCAGATGATGGTCTGGATTGTCCGCCACCGATTCCAGCGTCGCGGGGGCATCGACGTCCCAGTAGATGCGCATCGCATTCGACGGAATTTCAGCGACCGCGTTCTCCAGCTCCCGATCGAAGACGCCGACGCCGCTGGCCTTGACCAGCATGTCGGCCGAGCGGGCCGCTTCCTCAAGCGAGCTTCGCCAGCCGTCGGGCGTCGCGGCGTAGACCACCACCTTCGCCCAGTCCGGATCGTCGATGTCGCGATGGGCCTGGCGCTCGAAGGCATCGGGCTCGAAGAATGTGACGTCGTGGCCGAGGGCCACAATCTCCTTCAGCATGCCGCGGTAATAGGTGGCAGCACCGTTCCAGTAGGATGAGACGAGGCTGGACCCGAAGAAGCAGATCTTCATGCGGAGGCTCCGATGTATCGCAGGGGCTTTTTGGAGTGGCCTGTGACCCGGAGGTCCTGCACGATGCCGACAAGCTGCTCCGCCCGGTGACGGCAGGTGTGACGTTCCTTGATTGTCCGGAGTCCGGTCTCCACGGTGGAGGACCATAACTCCCGGTCATCGAGCAGCGCACGAAGCGCCCGCTTCATTTCGGTGCCGTCGGAGGCGCCGAGATAGGCACCTTCCGGGAACAGGCCTTCCGCATCCGACCAGGGGGCCGAGACCAGTGGAATGCCGCAGGCCATCGCCTCGAAGACGCGAATGGTTGGAATGCCCGGAAGCAAGCGGACATAGGGGCCGCGGGGAACGTGGACAGTCGCGCGTGCGCCGGCGAAAGCGATGGGAGCCCAGTGTGCGGGCAGCCAGCCGCCATACCGAATGCCTGCCGCCTGAATGGTGTCGAGCGCCCCGTCCGAATAGCGGACGCCATAGACCCCCGCGCGCAGCTTCAGCTCGGCCACGGGTTCGACCAGAAATTCGTTGAGCTCGGTGCTGCGTTCGCCGTCGCCCCAATTTCCGATCCAGACGACATCGTCGGTGCGCTCGACATGCGGCAGCGGATGGTACAGGGCGATGTCGGCCGCCTCGTGCCAGGTGAAGGCCCGGTCCGCCCAGCCGAGCTTCAGATAGATTTGACGAAGGACCTCGCCGAAGGCGAGCACACCGTCGAAGCCGTCGAGGTCGAACTGCGCAAGTTCGTCCGGTGCGCTAACGGCGCGATGATGGGTGTCGTGGAACAGCAGCGTGAACGGAGCGCCGTGAGCCCGTCTCGATCCGATGTCTGCGATTAGATCAGGCGAATTCCATTCGTGGACGACGACGAGATCGGCGCCGTGCAAGGCTTCATCGAGATTAAGGGAGGCATCGTAGCGGCGGAGGCCGATGCCGGGAAATAGCGTTGGAATATCCTCCATCGTTTGACTGCCACCCTCGCGGATCGCATTCAATCGGCTCCAGCCGTCGATCGGCTCGAACACGACGACCTCATGGCCGAGCGCGTGAAGTTCGCGGGCATAACCACGCAGGAAATGGGCATTGCCGTTGTTCCAGCAGGAGGTGAACGCGTGGTAGAACAGAACGCATTTCATGCGCGTACCTCCATGGGGGCGGGCGCGTGATGGACGGCAAGCAGCTCCTGGTAGAGGCTGAGATAGGCGCTCGTGGTCCGGGTCAGCGAGTAGGTCAGGGAATGCTCAAAGGCGGCACGTTGCAGCCGCACCCGCTCGCGATCGTCGGTGCACAGACCTGCGAGTGCTCGATGCAGCGCCTTGCTGTCGGTGGGATCGACGAACAGCGCGGCCTCGCTCCACAATTCCCTGAAAGTGGGAATGTCGGACAGGATGAGAGCGCATCCCGCCGCAGCGGCTTCCAGAACGGAGAGGCCGAACGGCTCATAGAGCGCAGGGCTGGCGAAGATGGCGGCGTGCTGCAAGTACGCGCGCATGGCTTCGTGAGACAACTGCCCGAGCCAGGTGACGGAAGCCGAAGGGCACTCGTCCGCCGGCCCGGCGACCTGAACGGGCCAGTCCAGCCCAGGCGCTGCAGCCGCCAGGACTTCGATGTTCTTGGCGCGGTCCCAGAGCCGGCCCGCCGCAAAGATCATGTCTTGCTTCCGTCCCGCGGGATCCTGAGGGGAAATTCCATTCCAGATCACGTTGCCGCGCGAGCGAGGCCGATAGATTTCCGCAACGTCATCGTGGAAGGACTGGCTGGGACAAACCCAGGCTTGTGCCGTGTCGAGTGCGGCCGTCACCCGTTCGGTGTAGCGGCGCCACTTCGGTTCGCCGAGCCAGCCCGTATCGCGGCAGGCGAGCCCCCAGGAGTTGACGCAGGAATGCGCGACGACCACCACAGGAGCGCGCCAGGCGAAGGTCGCCTCGCGAAAACTGTTGAGGTGAACGACGTCGGGCCCGATTCCGACTTCGAGCTTCGCAAGGACGTGTCTGGCCTGGGACAGATCTTGTCCTTCCGGGTCCTGCCATTCGAGTGCAAGGTCCGTTTCGATCAGGCGGACCCGCGAGCCACGCAGCATTGCAAGCTGGCCGGCCTGCGCGCGGGGGCCCATCGTCACCAGGGTGACGTCGGCGCCCTTCGCAGCAAGGGACGAAGCAAGAGAGGACGAGTAGGTCCAGACGCCCCCGACGGTATCGGTCGTCATCAGGATCCTGAGCTGCGAGCTGCGGCTCATGATGCCACCTGCAGTTCGAGAGTCTCGAGCGGGACCGGGCGATCGTTCTGCACGTCGCTGAACTGGTCGAACATCGCAAGATAATGCCGGTGTGCGCGCTCCCAGGCGAAATCGTCGGGCTCGCCCCACAGCTTCCGATAATCCGGCGAGCCCGGATAGGGATACAGCGGGACCGGATCGTTGGCCCAGATGCCGGCATCCTGCATGGTGCGGCGCCAGCGCTGCACGATGGGGTCATCGTCCTCGGGGACTTCGATCAAATTGGCCTGCACGAAAGGAACGTGACGGCGCGCTTCGACCAGGCGTTCGGCCAGCTGGTCGGTCGTCATCTTGCAGTTCTTGGCGAGCGCGGCGCGGCCCTCGACGGTCAGGCTCTCGATGCCGGCTTCAATCGAGACGCAGCCGGCGCGGCCGAGCAGCGCCAGCATATCCGGCCTCCAGAGGTCGATGCGGGTCTGTACCCCGAACTTCAGCCCGCGTGTCGTCAGCCCTTCCAGCAGTTCCGCGTTCGGTAGGAAAATCTCGTCGATGAAATAGACATACTCGATGCCCTGATGACGCAGGCCGTCGATCTCTTCGAGAACAATGGAGGGAGGCCGCTTGCGGTAGGCGTTGCGGAAGTTCTCCTTGGCGCAGAACGTGCAGTTGTACGGACATCCCCTGGATGATTCGACTTCGGCGCCTGGCGCCTGCGGCTCGGCTTCGAAGCGATGATGGTGATGATGGTGCCGCCGGATCATCTCCTCCGGCCAGTCAAGCGGCGGCTGATCCTTGAACGCGACCGCCTGCGGCCCCTCATTGACGCGTAGCGATGCGCCATCGGCGAAGCACAGGCCCGGAAAGTCCCGCTCGCCATTGGCGAGACGCAGCAAGGACGCCTCGCACTCGCCCATCACGACGATGTCGGTGCCGAGCTTTCGAAGCGCGGTCCTTGGCACAGTCGAGCCATGCGGGCCCACCGCGATGAGGATCGGAGCCAAATCGCGCACCGCCATCGCGAGCTCCTGCGGAACGCGGAGCTCGGGAGGGGCACAGCGCCAGAACAGATAGGTCGGTGCCGTCGTGATGACGATCTGGTCGGGGCCGAACGCGCGCAGCTCGGCTTCGATATCGGCGAGGGAAAGATCGAACATGTGGGCGTCGAGCAGCAGCGTCTTGTGCCCGGCCGCCTTCAGGTAATGCTCGGAGATCCCGAGTTCGAGCGGAAGGTGAGGGGATCGGCAGCCGAAATAGATGCTGCCGCCAAAATCCCAGTTTGGATTGATGAGGGCAACACGCGTCATGCCAGCGCCTCGCGGTTGCCTTGTGACGATCCGAACCGGCCGTCCAGCCAGGTGTGAAGGGATCGGAGGCCGTCTGCGAACGAAACCTGAGGCGCCCAGCCGAGCGCGCTGGAGAGCGCGCGCGTGTCGGTGACGTACCAGGGCTGATCCCCCGGCCTCCAATCAGCAAAGCGATAGGCCACCTTGCGGCCGGTCAGATCGGTGATGCGGTCGATCAATTCCAGCAGACTGATTGCGTTGGCCGGACCGCCGCCGAGATTGAAGACGCTTCCACGGGCGAGCGCGATGCCATCGAGCACGGCGAGCCAGGCCGAGGCCGCGTCGGAGACGTGAAGCGCATCGCGGACCTGATGGCCGTCGCCATAGATCGTCAGCTCCTTGCTGCGGATGGCGCTCAGCAGGAAATGCGCGATCCAGCCCTGATCCTCGGTGCCGAATTGACGGGGCCCATAGATGCAGCTCATCCGCATCACCACGGTCTGGAGGCCGTAGACCCGCGCATAGTCGTGAACGTATTGATCCGCCGTTCCCTTGGAGCATCCATAGGGGCTGTAGAAGTCGAGCGGCGCATTTTCCGAGATGCCGGCGGCCAGCAGGCCGCTTGTCGGCGTGTAGCGGCGACCGGTGAGCGCGATGTCGCCATCGTCGATCAGGCGTCCGTAGACCTTGTTGGTTGAGGCGAACACGATCGGCGCGGCGTTGTTGTGGAGGCGCACGGCTTCGAGCACGTTCAATGTGCCCCGCGCGTTGATCTCGAAATCGGCGGCCGGATCGCTCACGCTGTCGGTGACGGCGACCTGGGCGGCCAAGTGCAGCACGGCGCGGGCTTCGCGTACGGCGTCGATCACCGGGATCGGCTCGCGAATATCGGCCACGGTGATTGTGACCCGGTCGCCATGCCGAGACTTCAGCCACTGCGCATTCTCCCGCACGCCGGCGCGGGCGAGGTTGTCCAGGATCAGCACCGGCTCGCCACGCTCCGCGAGGCGATCGGCGAGGTTGCAGCCGATAAACCCGCAGCCGCCGGTGATCAGGACGGGTCTGTTGTCTCGTTCACTCATCACGCGACCAATCCTCGTTGCTGCAGCTCCTTGGTGGCTCGCTCGGCCTGATCGTCAGCGATCTGGTCGGCGAGATATTCCGCCAGCTCTTCGAGCCCGGCCCTGAATACGACGCGAGGCTCGAAGCCGAGCACGTCGCGGGATTTTCCCATGTCGGCGAAGCAGTGCCGGATATCTCCGGCGCGATATTTCCGCGTCAGCTCGGGCGCAATGTCGCGGCGCCCCATGACTTCGGCCAGATCCTCCGCGACCGACAGAATGGTGCGACTCTGGCCGGAGCCGACGTTGAAGACGTCCTGCGCGTGCTCCGCCTCCAGCGCCAACCGGCAGGCGCGGGCAACGTCATGGACATGGACGAAATCGCGGCGCTGCCGGCCGTCCTCGAAGACGAGGGGAGGGCGGCCGTTGAGCAGCCGGGCGGCAAAGATGGCCAGCACGCCGGTATACGGATTGGACAGGGCCTGACGCGGCCCGAACGCATTGAAGAAGCGTAGCGCCACGGTCGGGATGCCATAAGCCTTGCCCGTGATCAGGCACATGCGCTCCTGCGCATATTTGTTGAGCGCATAGATCGAGCTCAGCGAAGGCTGCTTTGTCTCCGGCGTAGGGACAGGATCGAGCGGGTTACCGGCTGCATCGCGCAGCTCCCAATCGCCGCGGCGAAGCTGCTCGACCGCCCGCTCCTCGCAGGCGACCACGCTCTGATCGGCGCTCCGGTAAAGGCCCTCGCCGTAGATGCTCATGGACGAGGCCACCACGAGCCGCGCGACCGGGCGCTTGGACAGTGTCTGCAACAGCACGGCGGTACCGAGCTCGTTGGTTCTGACGTAGGGTTCGATGTCGTACATGCTCTGGCCGACGCCGACTGCTGATGCGAGATGCAGGACCATGTCGGTGCCGCGCAACGCATGATCGACCGCGAGAGCGTCGGTGACGTCACCGACGACGAGCTCCGCGTCTTTGGCAAGATACGCGGGACGCTGGCGGTTGCCTCCGTGGACCTGCGGCGAGAGGTTGTCGAGCAGGCGGACTTCATAGCCGGCCGCCAGCAGCGCGTCGGCTGCATGCGATCCGATGAATCCCGCACCTCCAGTGATCAATACTCGCGTCATTCACCGCTCCGTGCCGCCGTGAGATCGATCCTGCGGGATCAATCCGTGATGAGAATGAAAGCGCGCTGCTGTTCTGGTCGGGCGACCGGCGCGCCAGTCACATTTGGAATAAGAAGCGATGCAAGGAATGTTCGTTCCTGCGAAACCTACAAACGAATATTTCTCTAACCTGGATCAATAACCCAGGTGAATCTGTCCGGTGCAGCGGGCTAAAAATACACGCCGTGAACCGGCGTCGGTAGCTCAAGATGCCTCGCGACCGTCGCGCCGATGTCCGCAAATCCGTCGCGCTTGCCGATCGGAGAAGTTGACCGCGTGCTCCACGCCAAAATCGGCACTTGTTCCCGCGTATGATCGGTACCGCTCCAGGTTGGGTCGCAACCATGATCGGCCGTGATGATCAGGAGATCATCGTCGCGCAGGCGGTTCAGCAGATCCGGAACGCGAGCATCGAAGGTTTCGAGTGCCGCTGCATAGCCCCCGACATCTCGGCGATGGCCATACAGCGTGTCGAAATCGATAAAGTTTGCGAACAACATCCCGCCCTCTGCGAGAGAGGCGAGCCCATCGAGCGTGGCATCGAACAGCGCTTGGTTGCCGTCGCCGCGCAGGTTCCTCCCGGTGCCGCGATGGGCGAAGATGTCGTCGATCTTGCCGATCGTGACGATGTCACGGCCTGCGCTTTCGGCAAGATCGAGGATCGTCCGCTCCGGCGGCGGAACGGAAAAGTCCTTCCTGTGCGCTGTTCGCTTGAAATCACCTGCCGACGCGCCGATGAAGGGACGTGCGATGACGCGCCCGATGTTGAGGGGATCGATCAGTCGGCGCGCAATACGGCAGATCTCATAGAGGCGTTCGAGTCCGAACGTCTCCTCGTGCGCTGCGACCTGAAACACGCTGTCGGCCGACGTATAGCAGATCGGTTCGCCCGTTCTGATGTGACGCTCGCCGAATTCGGCGATGATCTCGGTGCCGGAGGCATGACAGTTCCCGAGGATGCCGGGCAATCGAGCCTGTTCGCACAGGCGCTCCACCAGGTCGCGCGGAAAGCACGGCTTGGTTCTTGGAAAGTAGCCCCAGTCGAACGGCACCGGCACGCCGGCGATCTCCCAATGGCCGGATGGCGTGTCCTTGCCTTTGGAGATCTCGCTCGCGCAGCCAAATCGCGCATGCTCAGGACGGCCATCGAGCCCCGGCGGCACGCGCCCGGTGGCGAGACGGCAAGCCTGGCCAAGGCCGAGCGCGACCAGATTGGGAAGCCGAAGCGGCCCCTCCCGGCGTGGTCCGTCGGCATTGCCGGCCATGCACATGTCAGCAATGTGGCCGACGGTATCGGCACCCTCGTCGCCGTAATTGATGGCATCGGGCGCGGCGCCGATGCCGACGGAGTCCATCACCAGGATCAGGGCACGCATGTCGGCTCCGAGATGGCCGCGCGCGAAGACGCTGCGGACGGCGCGAGCCCGGTTTTCGCGCAATAGCGTTCGACCATCTGTGCGCAGAAATCCGCGAACTCGTTGACGTCGAGCGGCGGGCTGGTGTGATGAGGCTCGATACCCCGATGTTCCGGGGTGAAGCAGAAGGTCACCGTGACCTGAAACTCGGCCAGCGCGTCCATCTGCCGATCGAACCAGGCGAGCGCATTGGGACGGAAGCTGTCAGCCCAGGACAGGCCGGTCCTGAGATGCTGCACGCCGAGTCGGCGCATCCAGCGCACGGCGTCATCGAGGCGGTGGTCCTCGAAGTGAAACCACTGGCACAGGCCCATCGCAGGTGCATATTGGCCGAACAAGTCCGCGGCAGCTTTCGGCGTGCCGTCCTCGCGCAGCAGCCCCATGTGGAAATGCCGGTAGTAGGAGGAGCCTTCAGCTTCCTTGTGCCGCGTGGTCGCCTCCCAGCTCGAAGGCAGATCGTACAGGCTGTACCAGTGAATCCGCGGCGCCCGGCCAGTCAATAGCTCAGCGGTCCGCGTCAGTCCCCAGGCCTGCACCTCCTCGGCACCGAAGGACGAGACTCCCACCTCCGTCACCCAGACCGGTAGCGAGGTGACCGCCTTGATCTCCTCGATCTTGGCGGGCCATTCCGCGATCTGCCACAGGTTCCAGTCCAGCGGAAAGCCGTGCACGGCCACGGCATCGACATGATCGAGCACGCCGCGCGCCTGCATGTTGCGCATGAAGGACGGATCGATCGGCGACATGCCGCCAAGCACACGCGGGAGTGTGGGATGCGCGCTGCGGATCGCCTTTCCGGCAGCCAGCGCCAGGCTGGCGAACATGGTCCAATCCGGATCGATCAGGATGTCCCAGTGCGATTTGTTGTTGGGCTCGTTCCAGATCTTGGCGGCTTCGATCATCGGCCGGTCTCCCGCGACGGATAAACCGGACCTTCCGCCTGCGGCCTTGTCACCCGCTTGCAGAGATAGACTTCCTCTTCCGGATGCGCCGCGATCGCAAAGCCGGCGCTGCGCAGCATGGCTTCGGCGCAGGCGCGGTTCGGCACCCACCAATTGGTGGGGTCGTCGGCATATTTGTTCTCGATGAAGTGCAGCTTTGGATAGCCCGGGGAATCGAACTGATCGGTGGTCCAGAAGTCGTAGTTCTTGTCGAGGGAATCCACGCGGCTGTCGCCGCGCTGCATCGACTGGAACAGCAGGAGATCGCCGGCCACGTGCTCGTGGATCAGGTCGAGCGCCAGCAGAGGGTGCCGCAGGTGGTAGAGGACGCCCATGAAGATCACGAGATCGAATTTTTCGCGCAGCTGTCCGACATCATAGGCTGACATCTTGCGGAATTCGATCCTGAGCCCGTTCACCTCAGCCGCGAAGCGGGCTTGCGCGAGATATTCGTCGTCGGTGTCCAGGCCGAGGACGCGCTCGGCGCCGCGCCGCTTCATCTCCATAGCGTAGAAACCGGCATTGCAGCCGATGTCGAGCACGGTCTTGCCTTCGAGGCGGTCCGGAATGATCCCGGAAAAGCGGCGCCATTTCACGTTGGGATAGTCGCCGAGAAAGTGTGAAGGCGCTGTCGGCACGCCGTTGAGGTCCAGATTGTGAAACCATGGCCCGAGCGCATCGACGCGCTGGCGGATTTCCTCGCGGGAGAGGGCGCCACTGCTCATGCGGTCACTCCATTGTTCATTGCGGGGGCCGGGCGGGCTGCCTCCGGCGAACCGCCGGCCAGTAGTCGAGAGCGTCCGTTCCCGGGAGAGCTTTCCGCGAGCAACGCCATTGCTGTCCGGTAGCCGTCGATGGTGCCGACGTCGACATAGGATTCGCCAGCCTTGACGCCGAGACCCTGGCCGCCGGCCGCGATGTAGGCATTGACGAGCGTCCCGAAATATTCATCCCGGCGCTCGCGCTTTGTCCACAACGACTGGAGTTCGCGAAATCCGTTGCCGGACATCTTGAAGGCACCCCATATCCATTTCGACGCCGCATCCGGCTGCTTGACCTGGATTTCCGTGACGCGATCGCCGTCGAGCACGACAGCATCGAAGAACTCGGGGTGTTCAACCGGAAACAGCAGAAACGACAGGTCAGCGGCCGGCAATGCCTGCAGGGCCGCCTTTGGGAACCAGACGGTATCCGGAAGTCCGACCAGGATGTCTTCGTCGTGGCCAACCACCGTGCCCGCCCTGAACACGGCATCGCACAGCCCCGACGCATCGGGCTGCACGACATAGGCGAGCTGGGCGCTGCCGTAATGATCGCCGAAATATTCGAGGATGTCCGATTTTCCGGGGGAGATCACGAAGCAGATCTTGTCGGCGCCCCCAAGGATCAGCCGCTCCAGCAGATATTCGGAGACCGCGCACGGACGGTCGATGCCGTCGTCCCGTTGGCTTCCGACCGGAAGCAACTCCTTGGAGAAGGCAAGCGGCTGGATGCGGCTGCCGCGGCCCGCGGCCGGAACGATGCCCCACATGATCAGGCCTCCTCGGGTTGCTGTCGGCGCGCGCCAAGGGATGCCGTCTGCTCGAACAGCCAAATCAGTTCGGCTGCGCGCTTGTCGGATGTGTGCTGATCCATGGTCCGTTCATATGCGCGCCCGGCGATGTGCTGAAGCTCGGCGTCGGTCATCGTCAACGCGGCGAGCGTGTCCTTCGCATCGCGTGCGATCAGGATCTCCTGCCCGGGTACAAAGAATTCATCGAGTCCCGGCCAGTCGTCGCTGAGCAGCGGGGTCTTGCAGGCAGCGGCTTCGAACAGGCGGCCGGAGGGGCACCAGCCCATCTCCGCCATGGCCTGGCGCGTGACGTTGAGTGTCAGCCGGGACGACGCAAAGAACGACGCGTGCTCAGACGGCGGCAAGTGCTGCACGAAGTAAATGTTTGGCGACCAGGGAAAATCTTCCGGGTATTGTGCACCCCCGATCAGGAAGCGCCGATCCTGCCTGCTACGTGCGGGTTCGACGAAGAGAGCCTCGAGAGCGCGCTGGCGATCCTGCGAATATGTGCCGAGATAAGACAGATCCGCACGGTAATGCGGCTGCGACGGCACCGGCCGATGAATGTCCGTATCGACATGGCCGTAGAGCGGACGGACATTGCCAGCGCCAAGCCTGTCGCGAAATTCGTTGCAGATGCGTGGACCGCCGGTGAAGCTCAGGACCAGGGCGAAATCCCGCAGGCCGCACGGCCCGATGTAGGGAACGGTCTCGCCAGCCATCAGCTTCGCCAGCGTGACCGGCGTATCGAGATCGTAGAACACGGGCACCGCCCGACCCTCGGACAGGACGAGCTCCGTCGCGGTGATCGCGTCGGGACAATAGGAGGTCACGATCGCGACATCGGCATCACGAATGTCGCTGCGCGCCAAAGGAAGCACATCGTCCCAGTTCGGGAACAGTCGCAATTGGCCGCCGGGCAGTTCGTGCAAATCCCGCGCGCCGGCGTAGTAGGGCACGTCGCGCTCGAAAAAGACGACGCTGTGGCCGGCTCGCGCGAGATGCTTGCAAAGCCCTCGCCACAAGGTGGCGTGACCGTTGCCCCAGGACGAGGAAATTGTCAGGCCGAAAATGACGATCTTCACGCTGGCACCCGTTGATTGATCCCGGTGATCTTGAGTCCGCGATTGTCCACGCTGAGGGTGCTGACGCTGCCGGGGTCGATCTCGATCGAGAGGAAGTCGTCGATCTGTTTCCGGGAATAGTGCAGCAGCGCCGCGCGGATCGGTTCGGCATGGCTGACGGCGACGACGACGGTGCCGCTGCCATGATCATTGCGCACCTGTTCCAGATGGGCGACGACGCGCTTCTGGAGCGACCGCATGCTTTCGCCGCCTGGCGGGCGGTTCGTTCCGCGTTGTTCGTTCCAGCGCGACCATCGAGGGTCCCCGGCGAGCGCCTCGAATGACAGTCCGGTCCATTCGCCGTAGTCGAGCTCGTCGAGTGCCGGCACGATCTCGACTGGCAAGCCGAAGCGCGCCGCCAGGATGCAGGCCGACTGCATGCAGCGCCGCTGCGGGCTCGACTGGACCATGCTCGGCGGCGGCGTGAAGGTATCGGCGCATCGCGCGATTTCCTCGCAGCCGAGATCATCGAGCTCTACGCCCTTCATCCGGCCACAGAGCGTGCGGCCGAGCAGGGCATGATGCCCATGGCGGATCAGATGAATGATCTCCGCCATCAGGCGTATGCCTTGTCGGCGATGAAAGCGCGCGTTCGCCGTCCGGCCTCCTCGTCCGTGAACTGCTGAGGCGGCGACTTCATGAAATAGCTCGAGGGGCCCGTCAGCGCGCCGGCCTGCCCGCGGTCCATGGCGAGCTTGGCGCAGCGGACCGCGTCGATCACGACGCCCGCCGAGTTCGGGGAGTCCCAGACTTCGAGCTTGACCTCCGCGCTCAAGGGAACACCGCCGAACGTCGTGCCCTCCAGGCGGATGAAGGCCAGCTTGCGGTCGGTCAGCCACGGCACATGGTCGCTCGGGCCGACATGGATATTGTCGGCATCCATGGGCACGTCGAACTGGCTGGTCACGGCCTGGGTTTTGGAGATCTTCTTTGACGTCAGCCGCTCGCGCTCGAGCATGTTCTTGAAATCTGTGTTGCCGCCGACGTTGAGCTGGTAGGTTCTGTCCAGCCGCACGCCGCGTTCGCGGAAGAGATTGGCGAGCACACGGTGCAGAATGGTGGCGCCGACCTGGCTCTTGATGTCGTCGCCGACGATCGGCAGGCCTGCATCCTCGAATCGCCGCCGCCAGTCGGGATTCGAGGCAATGAAGACCGGGATGCAATTGACGTAGCCGCAGCCGGCCTCGATCGCGCGCGCGGCGTAAAATTCGCTCGCGCGCTGCGAACCGACGGGAAGATAGGACACAAGCACGTCCGTGCGCGACGTCGCGAGCACCTCGGAGACGTCGGCTTCCGGAACATCCGCAATCGGAACGTCGTCCTTGAGATATTGGCCGACGCCGTCCATGACAGGGCCACGTTGGACCATGACGCCGGTGGGCGCGACGTCGGAGAAGCGGTGCGTGTTGTTCGGCGCTGCGAAGATCGCCTCGGCCACGTCGCGTCCGACCTTGTCGGCATGGACGTCGAAGGCCGACGCGACCTGAATGTCGCTGATGTGGTAGCCGCCGAGATCGGCGTTCATCAGCCCAGGCACCGGCTCATTCGATTTGGCGTCCCGGTAATAGGAGAGCCCCTGAACGAAGGAGCTCGCGCAATTGCCGACACCGACGATGCCGACGCGCACGCGCCGCCTGTCCTGAAGACGAGAATGCATGGATCTAGGCCCTCCGGAAGACGTGCAGCGTTAACGCATGCAGTGTTGAAGACGTACTGTGTTAAAGACTTGCAGTGTTGAAGACTTGCAGTGTTGACGTAAGTACGTCGGCGAACGTGAGGAACGTATGTTCGTTCCTGAACTCACGGCACTACGTCAGATTCCGGCCAAAAAAATTTCGCGCCCTTAACCTGGGATAGAATCCCGAGCAGTTTGGCGGGAACTAAAAGCTTCCATGATGAAGATGAAGAAGATGATGCTCTGAGAGAGCCCGACACCACGAAAGAACAAATCCTTCCGTCCGGCGTTCACGGCGAACAGTCTGACGCGACGACCTATTCGTCGCTCGCTCTTTGTCAGCAGTCGAGGTGTGACATGTCAACCAAATCACAAACCAGCGAAGCCCAGCAGACCACCAGCCATGACGTGATCAGGAAATGGGCGGAGGAACGCGGCGGAAAGCCCGCGACGGTCAAGGCTACCGAGGAGGACGGACACGCCGGTATCCTGCGCATCGATTTCGATCCGCCCGATGAAGGTCTCGACCGGATCAGCTGGGACGAATTCTTCGCGAAGTTCGACGAGACCGGCATCGCGTTCCTTCACCAGGACCGCACCAAGGACGGCAAGATGAGCCGTTTTCACAAATTCGTGCGGCGTTGATCGGATCACCGCGAGTGTCGGTTAGTTGGACGGAAGCGATGCGGGCAGGCGACTTCGAACGCGCCTGGGCGATCAGCGACCGCGATCTGGCGATGCTTGCGTATCCACCCAAGCACACCGGGCCTCGGCACCTGCAGCGTATCTGGCGCGGCGAGGAGCTGACGGGCAAGGATGTGCTGGTCCGCTGCTACCACGGGCTCGGCGACACCATCCAGTTCCTGCGCTTCATGCGGCCGCTTCGTGACGTCGCGCGCCGGGTCACGGTCTGGTGCCAGGGCGAGCTTCTGCCGCTGGTCGAGCGAACGGTTGGCGTCGATCGGGCCTTTGCGCTCCATGATGGTACGCCTGAGGTCGACTTCGAAGTCGATGTCGAAATCATGGAGGTGCCGCATGCCATAAGGGCGGGGCGGGGGCACGTCGAGATGCGGGCACCTTACGTATCGCTGCCGCCGGCGGTCGCGCCAGCACTTGCGCAAGTGCGAGGTCTTGAACTTCGAGGTATCGAAATTCCAGGTCTTGAAGTTCCGGGTCTTGAAGTTCCAGGTCTTGAAGTTCCAGGTCTTGAAGTTCCAGGTCTTGGACTGCGGAGGCTTGCCGTCGGTCTGGTTTGGGAAGTCGGCAACTGGGACAAACGAAGGACCATCCCGCCGTCCCTGTTGGGGCAACTTGACGTTCCCGGCGTGACGCTCTGCTCGCTGCAACGCGGGGCCCGAGCGCGCGAACTGGCCGGGATCGGCGCGAGGGACGTCAGCACGCCTGACATTACGGTTCTCGGTCATCTCCTCCAGCGGCTCGATCTGCTCATTTGCGTCGATACCATGGTGGCCCATCTCGCGGGAGCACTCGGCTGTGATGCGTGGGTCTTGTTGCATGCGGATTGCGACTGGCGCTGGCCGTCATCCGAGTCCCACTCCCTTTGGTATCCGAGCCTGCGGCTGTTTCATCAGAGGACGCCAGATAATTGGGATGATGTCATTGGAGAAGCGCGGCAGGCCCTGATTGCACGCTCCGCAATCCGTCAAGGTGTCGTCCGAAACGGGCTCAAGCGAGCGCAAGGTCCGCCGTAAGTGGCCTGAGACGCGAGGACGACGCATCGTCGCGGCTGGACGGAATCCCCAGATAAGTCGGATCGAATCTTGCGAGCCGCACGAGTCCCGGCCAGTCCGTGATCGTTACCGTCTTACCCTGCCATTGCAGGAGGTTGCATCGTCGCAGTTCCTGAATTGTGCGGTTGGCGTGCACTGGGGAAATGCTGCACGCTGCCGCAAGGTCCGATTGGGTAAAGGGTGATGGCAACCTGAGATCTCTCGCCAAGCCGACGCTTTGCAGGCGGGTAGTGATCTCGCACAGCAGATGCGCCACTCGCGTCAATGCATCACGACTACCCAGGTTCACCGTCCAGTTGCGCTGAATGGCGTGGCTGGTGAGCAGCATCAGCAGCAATGCGCGAGACATCGCAGGCGAACGCGCGGACAAATCGTGAAAGAAGCGGTGTGGCACGAGAGCGACGATGGCAGGCCCGAGCGCGATCAGGTTGCCGTCAACGCGAGGACGATAAAGCGTGTGTAGATCGGCGATGTCACCGGGAACATGGATTGACGTGATCTGCCCGTCCGTACTCTCTGCATCCTGCCAGGACAGATATCCCTGAAGCAGCAGGCAGCACTGGGTGGTATCATCGCCATGCCGCAAAACGGCCTGACGCGAACTGAGATGCGCGATTGTGCTTGCCATGTCCGCGAGCAGGTGGAGATCGTCAGCCGTTACGGGAGTGAGGCTCGCCAACCGGTCGGCGAGCTTGGAGAACGCAAATCCTGCCTGCATTGGTCGCCTAATAACTCAGAACCCGTCCCCAATCTGATCGATGAGAACGACAGAGCGCATTAAACTTTGATAGTTTCACTCCATGCAGGTGATTGTTTGTCTGCCCCGCACGCGCGAAAAAGGCGACGCGCCATCGGCGCCCGGGATCAGGTCTGCGTCGATGACGAGGTTCTTCTCCCGGTGAGGGCGGCGTATCCTGCCGCAATTGCGCGGAGCCGATCGACAAGCTAAGTCGTTGAACTGTTGAGCGGTGAAGCGGGCAAGCCTGATTGTTCGCGCACGTCTTCTGCCCAAGGGCTGTGACGGTCAAACCCGCACATCCGGCCTCGGCCTTCGTTCTGCGTGGGCCGGTGCCGAGCGAACTTGGTGGCAGCTGTCCGCGAAATCCACCATCAATGTGCCGTCCGTTTCGACTCAGGGAGGGCGCGCGGAACATCGCCGACATCGTCAAGATCAGGCGCCTGGCCGTATCCCATGCGTTTCATCTGCTCATGTACCTGCGCCATTTCAGCGTCGCTGAGGCGCGGCGGCTCGCCGATAGCCAACGCATGGACATACATCTTCGCCAGCGTCTCCACCTCCACGGCGAGCCAAAGCGCCTTTTCGAACGTTTGGGCCGTTACGATCAAGCCATGATGGCCAAGGAGGCAAGCGTTGCGATCTTCGAGGGCCTTGAGGGCGTAGTCCGATAGTGCCTGAGTGCCGAAACAAGCATATGGCGTACAGCGCACATCGTTGCCACCCGCAACTGCAACCATATAGTGGAAGCAGGGAATGCCACGCTCATGAACGGCGAGAATCGTGCTGAAGGTGGAATGCGTATGCAGCACGACGTTGACGTCTTCGCGTGCTCGCAGAATATCGCGATGAAAGCGCCATTCGGATGAAGGCCGATGGTTGCCCTGGTAGTTCGCGGCAAAATCCATCGCGACAATGTCGTCTGGCTGCATCCGATCATAGGGCAGACTGGTAGGCGTGATCAGCATGCCGTTTGGAATCCGGTGCGAAAGATTGCCGGATGTGCCCTGATTGAGGCCGTTTCGATTCATCTCCCTGCAGGTATCGACAATGCCTTGGCGGAGATCGGCATGATTATGGTCTGTCATGAAGACGGCTCCGAGAAAGCGATCCAGGACTGGTAGGCGGCGGAAAGGTCGCGCGGTTCGAACCCATCGTTGCTGAGTGATGTGACGGCTTCAAGGATCACGCTCGAAACCGGCAGCGTACGCGAGAACCGCCGCCACAGCAGCGCAGCGCCAAGCGCCGTTCCGTCCGGAGACCGACTCACCCAGACGCTCTGCGAGGATCGCAAAGTCGCAAGGCAACGGGCGAAGGGCAGGTTTGCGGCAAAGCCACCATCGATGACTATGCGTTGTGAGCTCTCGAGCGCATCAAGACAGCGGTTTGCGCTGAATGCTGCGTAGAGCACCGCTAATGCCTGCCATTCGGTAGGCGTTTCGGGGGGCGGTCCGATGACCCGTCCGCGGCGAGCCGCGCCCGGAAACAGTCCATCATCGCCGACGAATGAGGGGAGCGCCAGGGTTCCCCTCGACAGCAGGGTGGGCAATGCGGCAAGGACGGCTGCATCGGAAGCACAATTGTTCCCGCGGATCAGGTCGTATTCGCGGCCGGTCGCGATCAATGTCGAAGGTGCATTCTCGCCATCGACATCGATATTGAGAACCATCGCGCGCGTGCAATCGAGTTTGTCCAGGGGGAGGCCGCGCTGAAAGCCGATCATCCAGGTACCGGTCGATAGGATCGTGGCATCGGCCATGCCGGCGGCCTTGTAGCGGAACAGGTTGGCGTTGGAATCATGGACGCCACAGAGGATCTCGGTCGATTGCGCCAGGCCGGAGCGCCTGGCTACGGATTCCGAAACTGTCCCTAGCACCTCGCCGGCGGGTACGCATTCGGGCAGCAGATGTGTCCAGCCGCGCTTGCGCATAAGAGAAGAAGGCTGCTGGTGGATGAGGTCCCAGATATGGCTCTGAGCCGCGAGCTGTGAGATTTCACTGGCCGCACGTCCGCCAAGCCGCAAGGCAAAAAACTGCGCGGTGGTCAGATAGGTTTTTGCGCGGGCGAATTCGAGGGGATACGCGCTTTCCTGCCACAGCAGCTGTTTTCCTAGCCGCATCGCCCCTCCGATTCCGCAAAACACTTCATCGCAACCGGGCGCGATTCGCGCATATGCTTCATCGATTGCCGGTGGAGAGACGGCATCATAGTCCATCATCGGCAGCACTGGCGTATCACCGTCGACGAGAACCGCACCGCATCCATGCGCAGCCACGATCACAGCTCCAATGGCATGGCGTTGAGACACGACGGCAAGGGTATCGAGAAACCACTCTTCTAACCCGGCAAGGTCATAGGCGAGGTACGAGCCCTGAGTCATCGGCACATTTGGAAGCGCATGTGTTTCGAGCGGCCAGCCGTCCTCGCTCGCCACTAGCAGTTTGAGATTGGTCTTGCCAATGTCGAGAACTGCGATACGGGGCGAGGCGATCGAGCGCATCATCGCTGGCTACCGCGGCGCTTTGCCGGCGAAATGAGGAACCGCCGCGACGGCAATCAAGATTCCACCCCAGATCGCCAGCGTGAGGAATTGGCTGAGGTTCAGAAGGTTGAATGCCGATGAGATCACCTGAAGGATGATCAGCGCAAGCAATAGCCCGCCGACTTTGCCGAAGCCACCAAACGGATCGATGCCGCCGAGGACGGCCGCGAGAATGGTGACCAACAGATAGCTCTCGCCGTATGCTGCGTTGGCCGAATTGAAACGTGCCAACATGACCACCGCTGCCACGCCCGCGAGCAAGCTGGAAAACACATAGAGTTTGAGGAGGACGGCGCGTGTATCGACGCCGGAGTAGCGGGTCGCCTTCTCGTTCGAGCCGATCATGTAAACCTTTGCCCCGAACGGCGTCGCGTTCAGCATGAGCGCGACGGGCAAGGCGCAGAACACAAGTACGATCAAAGCAAAGGGTACCCCGAAAACCGTTCCATTGCCGATAAATACAATGGGCTCCGGAAATCCGGAGATGACGTTACCGCGCGACAGGCCGATCGCGATGCCCTTGCAGAGCGTCATCGTGCCGAGCGTGGCCAGGATCGGCGAAACGCCGAGATAGGCGATGACAAAACCGTTGAGGAGGCCGACCAATGCGGCCACTGCGAATCCTGCAGCGATCGCCAGCACCTGAATGCCGACCCAGGCAAGGCCCTGACTCCCCGGGATGTAGTGCGTCAGCAGGAAGGCGATGGTCAGTCCGGACAGATTGGCGGTCGCGATGATCGAAAGGTTGAGTCCGCCGGATAGCAAGGCCAGCATCATCGCAAGTGAGAGGATGCCGAGTTCGGGCATCTGGAAAGCCATGGATTGCAGCGTGTTGACCGAGAAGAACCGGTCGCCGATCGTGATCGCGAACGCCACCCAGAGCGCGAACAACAGCAGGGTGAGGGTGGTGACCGTGCCGCTGCCGGCGAGGCCGACCATACGCCGGCGAAGCGAGAGGGCGGGCGCATTGCTCATCGGCGCGCGCTCCGGGTTCGCCGCTCTCGCTGGGACCAGGCGGTCGCTGAGACCGAAATGAGAATAACCAAACCGACGAAGAACGGCGACCAGTAGGACGAAACGCCCAACAAAATGATTCCGTTTTGGAGCACCGCGAGCAGTGTCAGGCCCAAAAACGTGCCGAGGACTGTGCCGACGCCGCCCATCAAGCTGGCGCCGCCCAGCACGACGGCGGCGACCACATCGAGTTCCTTGCCTACCAGCACTGTCGGGGCAACGGATTGCGCGAGTTGTGCCTGGATCAGGGAGGCGATTCCGGCCATGACACCCATGTAGCAATAGACCAGTATGTTGAGACCGAAAATGTGGAAGCCGAGCCGCTGTGCAGCGTCGGCATTGCCTCCCATGGCATAGATTTGCCGGCCGATATT
Organism: Bradyrhizobium sp. MI1.3; assembly: GCF_055811695.1. Lineage (NCBI taxonomy): Bacteria > Pseudomonadati > Pseudomonadota > Alphaproteobacteria > Hyphomicrobiales > Nitrobacteraceae > Bradyrhizobium > Bradyrhizobium sp. MI1.3. The sequence goes on from NZ_JBVVPQ010000070.1 coordinate 23,858, forward strand.
AGTTCGATTAAGCAGGAGCCAGGTGACGAGAAACGCCAGCGCGAGCGCAAGGATCTGCAGGTTGATGCCGTACGAGCTATCCTTGCCCCATTCGAATTCGAACCAGAATATTCCGGTCGCAAACCAGTCGGGCAACGAATAGATGTATTTGCCGCCGGTGAAGAAGATCAGAAGTCCATAGAAAATGTTCAGAGTTGCGACCGAAACGATGATCGATGGTATTCGAAGTTTCTGGATGAAGATCGCGTTGAGGGCACCCAGCGCACCGCCAATCCCAATCGCGATCGCAAAGACGCTGATCCAGTTCGCGCCGTAAGCATTGGCAAGCGAGAGTGTGACATATTGCGCCACGGACGCGGTGGCGGTGAACGAGATGTCGATACCCCCGGCGATCAGCACGACCAATAGTCCGAGCGCCAGGATGCCGACGAAGGCGTAGGAGGTCAGCAGATCAAACAGATTCTGCACGGTCAGGAATTGGGCATTCGCGAAGCCCAAGCTGGCGCAGAGCCCGAGGATTACCATCAGCAGCCAGAACTCATGGCTGCGACGAAACCTCCCAAATGATGCAATGCGCGATTCAGGCATTGACGGCCTGCCGAAGCGCATCTTCGGAAGTGGCTGCGGCAGCCACATCGGTTGTCAAACGTCCTTCCCGCATCACCAGCACGCGATGACTATGATAAAGGACCTCCGGGATTTCGTCTGATATCATCAGCACCGCAACGCCGTCGCGGGCCAGCCGCCGGATGATTTCATAGATTCCGTCCTTGGCGCTGATGTCGACGCCCACCGTAGGACTATCGAGGATAAGCACCCGCGGGCTGGTCGCCATCCATTTGGCGAGCACGACCCGCTGCTGATTGCCCCCGGAGAGGGTCTTCACCGCGTTGGCCGGGTTGGAGACCTTAATCCCGAGTTCGGCAACCCACCGAGCCACATGGCTCTGTCGCGCGCCTGCGGCAATCAGGCCGAATGCGCCAGCCAGACGTTCCAGCACCGTGAGCGTGACGTTCGCCGTGACGGACTGATTCAGGATGAGACCAAGCGTAAGCCTATCCTCGGATACATAGGCGATCCCTCGATCGATCGCCTCGGCATTTGTCCGGAGCGCGATCGGCTGCCCGTCAAGCGCGATGGTGCCGCGGTCGGGCGGCTTCATGCCGAACAGCGATAGCGCGAGTTCGGTTCGACCCGAGCCGAGCAGACCGGTGAGACCCACCACTTCCCCTGCGCGCAACTGCAAGCTTACATCCTCATACTCACCCTGGCGGCCAAGGCCCTTCACTTCCAGCACGACCGGGCCAGCGGCAAGCTCAGGCGCCTGTACCTGATACTCGAAGGACTTACCGGTCATCAGATGGCTGAGTTTCCCACCGTCGATTGTGTCTGCAGCAAAAGTACCGACTTTGGCGCCATCCCGCAGTACCGTTACGCGTTCGGCGATTTCAAGCACCTCGTCGAGACGGTGACTGACGAAAACGACGCAGATGCCAGCACGCTTCAGCTCCCTTACGAGCGCGATCAGGGCGTTCACCTCGTGGCGGGTCAACGATGCCGTCGGCTCATCCATAATCAGGAGTTTGGCATCCGCAGCCAAGGCGCGGCAGATCGCGATCAGCTGGCGTCCGGCAATGCTGAGCTCTGAGACTTTCGCGTCCGGGTCGAACTCGACGCCGATCCTTGCCATTGTGGTCTTCGCGGTGGCGCGCATTGAGGCCCAGTTCACCGAATGGAGGCCGCCAAGATGGTGCGCCATCGCGATATTCTCGGCGACGGTGAGGTTGGGGAATAGCGAAAGATCCTGGTAGATGACCTGAATGCCGCAATGCGTGGAGTAGACCGGGTTTAGTTTGGGATATTCCTTGCCGGAAATTGCGATGCGGCCGCCAGGCTCCGCTGCCTCGACGCCCGAAATGATCTTGATCAGTGTGGATTTTCCGGAGCCGTTTTCACCGACCAGGCAATGCACCTCGCCGACTTCCAGAGTGAAATCGACGCCGCGGAGCGCGTGCACGCCGCCGAAGCGCTTCGATATGTCGGACATCTCCAGGAAAGTCGCCAAAGGTTCGCCTGCAATGGACGTTCGATCGTGCGATCACTCGAGTGGTACTGCATTCCCGACCGGAAGGGCCGGGAATGCAGCGCGATGAGGCGACTAAACGGGTGTCGGCCTAGAGCCCTCCGGCGATCAACCCGTCGATGGTTTCCTTGTTGATGCGCATGATCTTGTCCACCTTGATCTGCTTTCCTGCAACGTCGACGGCTGCCTTGCCAAGGCCGGGTACATCGACGCCATCCGTGATCGGTTTGCCATCGAGCACGAGTTTGGCCACCGCGACCATCGCGTAACCCGCATCGGTGGGATTCCACAGAAAACCTTCGCGGATCGTATCGTCCGCGATAAGCGACTTCGCCTGGCTCGGCAGCACGGTGCCGACCACGGCGATCTTCTTGCCAAGGCGTTGTTGACGCACAGCATTTCCGGCCCCGATAGGTCCATTCGAACCGAAGCCGAGAATACCACGCAGGTTCGGATAGGCCTTGATCACGTCGAGCGTCGTGCGTTGGCTGGTGTCGATCTCGTCGGCGCCGGGGAAGCGGTCGGCGACGAGCTTCATTTTCGGAAAATTCTTCTGCTGGTAGGCAATCGCGGCATCGGCCCATTTGTTGTGAAGCGGCGTCGTAAGAGTCCCGACATAGACCACATAATCACCTTCGCCGCCCATGTCCTTGGCGAGACGTTCCATCTGCACCTCGCCGAAGCGAACGGAGTCGATCAATTCCACATTCCAGTCACGACCTTCCTGTTCCGGACCCTCATGCGTGATGACCTTGATTCCGGCGGCCTGGGCGCGCTTCAGCACGGGCTCGCAGACTTTTACATCAAGCGGGACCAAGCCGATCACGTTGACTTTCTTGGCAATCAGATCCTCAAGGAGCTTTACTTGCTGTGCCGGATCGACGTTCGCCGGGCCAACCATAGTGGCATTAATGCTGAAGTCCTTCGCACCCTTCTGGATTCCCTTTTCAAGTGCGTTGAACCACGGAATTCCCGCGATCTTCACGACCGTGACCATTTCCTTTTGGGCTTGCGCAAAGGCAAGGCCCGGAAAACCGGCACCGGCAAACGCGGCCGTACCACCGATCAGCTTGAGCGTCTGACGTCTGTCCATTGTTCCCTCCCAGGAAACTATCTTGGATTCCGCACCCTCGATCTGAGAGTCGATGGGTGGGGGCAGTCGAGCCTGTTCTTGCTTGGGGGCAGAAAGAGTTGCCTGTCCAACCGCAGGACCTTGAGGGAGATTAGAGACCGGCACTCCAGAACGTGTCAAGCAAGCGAGATGTTCGCCAGCCACGTCGCAGTGCGATACCTGATCGCGTCTTCGAGCTGCTGAGTGAGGAGCTGCGAGCGATCGGCGTTCCTACAGCGATCATCTCAGCGAAGGAGCGCTACGCGACCCTGCCGGACGAAAGCAAGTAGTCCGGGCTTCTGGCTTCAACCCAGCTTCAGCAAGCGGGCTTCGTTCGGCTTCGCGTCGCGATTCACACTTTTCCCTGAGTGTCATTTTTTTCGTGACGCGCGTGGATGCCACCATGAAAGGCCGGCCACGGCCAGCTTCGCCGTTGCACAATCCCTTGCCGCCCACGAACATCCGACTGTCATTGTTACGTTTTCTGCTTCCCGCAATTGTCGTCGGTTGGCCGTGCGTGCAGATCGTGTCTCGCGCCGGAGCGTCCGCCCTCGGCTTGTCAGCATCGCAAGTTGCGTGCCATCCTAACGCAACACGCGCACGGGAAGGTCAATTCCCGGCATGGCTACGCGCCGCGTTAGGGTGGAACACAAACGCTCAGGGAGACACGACATGGTGTGGACGCTTCGTCTGACGGGGCTGGCTTGCGCCGGCTTGCTGTTGTCATCGGTGAGTGCTCTGGCAGGTCCTAAGGTCGTCTCCGGCCCGGGCGCCGACCCCGCCTGCTTCAAGCCATGGTCGTCCGAGACCAAATTCTTTCAGTGGCCCAAGAAGGCGGGCCCCTACAGGATCGCGCTGGTCAACGGTTTTGTCGGCAACACCTGGCGCATCCAGATGGTGAAGACTGCCAAGGCTTTCGCCGATCAGCCGGGTATCAAAGAGAACATCAAGGAGTTCAAGGTCGTTTCCACCGGGACCGATGTGGCGGCGCAACTTGGCGCGATGGAGGACTTCATCAACCAAGGCTTCGACGCAATCGTTACCATTGCGGTCGCTCCCGACGGTTTTGATCGCATCATCCGTCTTGCCGACAAGAACAACGTCGTGGTGGTGCCGTTCGACAACGTCCTCGACACCGACAAGGTGATGATGGTCAACGAGGACCAGAAGGAAATGGGCCGTATGTCGGCCAAATGGCTGATCGACGAGAGCGGCAAGAAATCCGGCGACATCCTTGAAGTCCGCGGCCTGCCGGGAAATTCCGTCGACCGCGACCGTCATCTCGGTTTCCGCGAGGTAATAGAATCGCCCGGCAACAGCTTCAAAATCACCGAGGTGGTGGGTAATTGGGACACCGGCACCTCGCAGAAGGTGACTGCGGATGCGCTAGCAGTGCATGGCCATTTCGATGGAGTATTCACCCAGGGCGGATCCGACGGCACCGTGCAGGCGCTGATGGCTGCCAAGCATCCCTTTGTGCCGATGTCGGGTGAGGGCGAGAACGAGTACCGCAAGCAGATCGCCGATCACGCCAAGGACGGACTGAAGGGAATGTCCTACGGCCAGTCGCCGGCGCTGGTGGCGATCGCGACCAAGGCGGCGATCTCGGCGCTGCAGGGCAGCATTATGCCGCAGCTGATCTCGATCCCGATTCCAGTGGCGACCTACAAGGATCTCAAGCCGGGCACGAATTACTGGCCTGAGCTCAATGCCAACTTCTTCGCGCCGAATCAGTTCACGCCGTGCGGCGTGAACTTCACTGCGCCGGAGATCATGTCGCAGAGCGAGAAGAACACCCAGTGACGGCTCCAGCGATGTCTCTGTCACGGCCCGGCATTCGCCGGGCCGCCGTCGCGTGAAGGCCCGGGCATGCCGGTTGCCGACCCGACGCAATCCGCCTTCCTGGAGCTTGCCGGCATCTCCAAGCGCTATGCCGGCGTTCGGGCGCTGGAAGGGGTCGATTTCGCCTGCGAGCGCGGCAAGATCCACGCCGTGCTGGGCGAGAACGGCGCCGGCAAGTCGACCCTGATCAAGATCATTGCCGGTGTGGTGCAGCCCGACAGCGGCCGCATGCGCCTCGCGGGGAGCGAGGTCAGCTTCGCCACGCCGTCGGCGGCGAATGCAGCCGGTGTCGTCTGCATCTTTCAGGAGCTATCGCTGATGCCCGACCTCTCGGTCGCGGACAACATCTCCATTGCATCCCCGCCGCGGCGGTTCGGCCTGATCGATGCGAAGGCCCAGCGCCGCCGCGCCGAAGAACTGTTGTCCGAGATCGGCTGTGAGGACGTCAACCCCCTGAGGCGCGTGCGCGATCTGCCCCTATCGAGGCGCCAGGTGGTCGAGATCGCGAAGGCGCTCGGCAAGCGGCCGCAGTTGCTTATCCTCGACGAGGCGACATCGGCACTGACGAGCGCCGATGTGGAGAAGGTTTATGCGATGCTGGCACGGCTCAAGGCCGAGGGCGTCGCAATCCTGTACATCTCGCACCGCATGCACGAGGTCGAGGCGCTCGCCGACCGCGCCTCGGTGTTTCGCAACGGCCGCCATATCGAGACCTTCGACAAGGGGAGGCGTTCGACCGCCGATATCATCCAGCTCATGATCGGGCGTGACATCGCGGCCCAGTATCCGCCCAAGCCTGCGCGAAATGCCGCGAAGCCGGTGCTGGCGCTCGAGAACCTGTGCTGGGAGAGGCAGCTCGATCGCATTTCACTGAGCATCGGCGCCGGCGAGATCGTCGGGCTCGGCGGTCTCGACGGGCAGGGCCAGAAATCCCTGTTGCTTGCTCTGTTCGGTGTTTTGCGCGGCGTCACTGGTCGTCTCACGGTGGCGGATCGCGAAGTACGTCCCGGCTCCCCGGCGGCGGCAAAATCGGTCGGCATCGCGCTCGTCCCTGAGGACCGCAAGACCGAAGGGCTGATGCTGCCGATGTCGATCGCGGACAATCTTGCGATCGCATCGCTCGACGCGCTTTCCACTGGCCCATTCATCGATACCGGCCGGGAACGCACCGCGATCCAGCGAGCCATCGCGAGGCTACAGATCAAGTTGGACGCAGCGAGTGATGCGGTCTCGACGCTGTCGGGCGGAAACCAGCAGAAGGTCGTGCTCGCCAAATGGCTGATGACCGATCCGCGCATCATCCTGCTCAACGATCCCACGCGCGGAATCGACGTAGGCACCAAGCAGGAGCTCTACCGGCTGATGCGCGAACTCGCCGACCAGGGCGCCGCAATCCTGTTCTACTCGACCGACTATGACGAGCTGATCGGCTGCTGCGACCGCGTCGTCATCATGTATGACGGCCGCATCGTGCGCGAGCTCGAGGGCGACGACCTCACCGAGACCAACATTGTCGCAAGCTCCCTGAATGTCGACACCGATACCGCAGCGGGGGCGGCGCATGCTTGACGATATCGCGATCAGGATCCGCCAGAACATCGGTCTGGTCACCGCCATCCTGTTGTTCTGTGCCCTCTACATTTTCTACAACGCCGCGCATCCCCGCGGTTTCTCCTCCGCCGTGCTGGTGCAGAATGGCGACGAAATCTTTGCGCTCGCCATGCTGGCGATGGCGCAGACAGTGCCGGTCTTGATGTCGGGCCTTGATCTCTCCGTCGGAGCGGTCATGACCATGGTGGGCTGCTTTGCGAGCTACCTCCTGACCGGCGCGGCAGGTGGTGCGCCGCTGCATCTCGACATGTTCGGCGTGCATCTCGGCCTCGGCACCTTTCCGGGCGGCGTGAGCGGCATTCTGCTCGGGATCGCCGTGTGCCTTGCGATCGGCGCGGCTGCCGGCTTTATCAATGGTTGCGTCGTCGTCTATGGGCGCATCCAGCCGATCATCGCGACGCTTGCGACCGGCGCGGTCTACATCGGCATCGCGCTTTTCCTGCGTCCGACCCCGGGCGGCAAGATCGATGTTGATCTGAACTGGGCGCTGACTAACTCGCTCGGCGATTTCGCCTCGACCGTGCACATCTTCGACGATGGCGCGGCTGCCTGGTTTGCGCCGTTCGCCTGGATCCCGGTGCCCTTTGTGCTTCTCGTTCTCATTCCGCTGCTGGTGTGGGTGCCGTTCCGCCGCTCCGTTCTCGGCCGCGCCGTCTATGCGATCGGCTCGGCCGAGGGCGCGGCTTATATGTCCGGCCTTCCGATCGAGCGCGCCAAGATCGCCGCCTTCACGCTCGCGGGCTTCTTCGCCGGCTGCGGCGGTCTCTTCCTTGCTATCCAGACGTCGTCTGGGAATGCGGACATTCCGCAGGCCGGCGCCTATACGCTCAACTCGATCGCCTCCGTGGTGATCGGCGGCACTTCGCTGCTTGGCGGAACCGGCAGTGCGATCGGGTCGATCTTCGGGGCCATGGTCTTGCGCGTGATTTCCTTCTTCTTCCGCATCTTCGACATTGCCCCTCTTCTGCAGCCGCTGTTCGAGGGCGTGATCCTGCTCGCTGCCGTCAGCATCGGCGCGTTGGGCATGCTACGCGTCAAGAACACGCTGGAGCTGTTTCGATGACGGCGGCCTCATTCAGTCTCTCGCGCGACGACCGCCCGATCCTGATTGCGGCGGCGTTCATCGTCGTCATTCTCGTCGCGGGTACGGTTTACACATTCGCCCGTTTCGGCAGCGCTCCCCTGTTGTCTCCGGCCTATCTTCTGCAGCAATTGCAGATCGGTGCGTTCCTCGGGATCGTCTCGGCCGGCATGATGATCGTGATCCTGATCGCGCAGATCGACCTGTCGGTGCCCTGGACGCTCGCCGCCGCGGCCATGATGGCGACCTCGGTCGGCGGTCCTCTCGCAATTCCGGTCGGGCTCGGGGTCGGCGTTCTGGTCGGGCTCGTCAACGGCGTCGGGGTCGCGTATCTGCGGGTCCCCTCGATGATCTTTACGCTGGGCGTGAATGCCGTGATGCGCGGCCTGATGGTCGCGCATACTGGCGGCTACGCACCGCAGACCGGGGCGACCGACCTGATGCGGATGCTGGCGGGCGATCGTACGCTCGGCATTCCCAACGCGCTGTTCGTCTGGGCCGCGGTGTCCGTGCTGGTGGTCGTCATCCTGCAGCGCATGTCGCTCGGCCGCTACATCTACGCCATCGGCAACAAGGAGGCGGCGGCCTATCTGGCCGGCGTCAACACGCGCCGCGTCACGGTGGTCTGCTTCGTGCTCTGCGGCCTTGCTGCCGCGCTCGCGGGCGTGCTGCTCGCCGGCTATTCCACCAAGGCCTACCAAGGCATGGGAGACGCCTATCTGCTGCCCTCGATCGCCGCCGTCGTGATTGGAGGCACCAACATCCTCGGCGGCCGCGGCCGCTATCTCGGCACGCTGATCGGCGTCGTCCTGATCGTGCTCCTGAACAGCGTATTGTCGATCATGGAGATGCCGGAGGCGGGCCGCCAGGTGATCTATGGTCTCGTTATCATCTTCATGCTGCTCGTCTACGGGCGGGGCGAACGCGTCACGAGCTAGATGGCCGGCCTAAGCTTACACGGCCGCGCGCGTATTGAGGAAGATCGAATACAACGAGGTCTGTCCGCAAATGTACAGGCGGTTGCGCCGTGGACCGCCGAAACAGACATTCGCCACGATCTCACCGATCGGGATCGTGCCGATATGCGTCCCGTCGGTCCCGTAGCAGAACACGCTCCGTCCCGCCGACGTCCAGATGTTGCCATGGATGTCGCAGCGAAATCCGTCATAGAGCCCGTCGGGGCAGGTGGAAAACAGCGAGGGCTCAGCGACCTCGTTTCCCTGCACCTTGTAGGACCAGATCGTCGCGGGCAGCCCGTCGACGTGGGTCGCGCCGGTATCGGCGACATAAAGCAGCTTCTCGTCTGGCGAGAACGCCAGCCCGTTCGGCTGCACGCGGTCAGAGACGACCAGGCTGATCTCGCCGCCCGCTGGATCGATCCGGTACACGTTGGAGGCGCCAATCTCGGATTTGGCATGTCGGCCCTCGTAATCGCTGTCGATGCCGTAGGTCGGATCCGAAAACCAGATCGAGCCGTCCGATTTCACCACGACATCGTTGGGCGAGTTCAGCCGACGCCCTTCGAACTGTTCGGCAAGCACCGTGATGGAGCCGTCGTGCTCGGTCCGGGTGATGCGGCGCATGAAGTGCTCGCAAGTGACCAGCCGCCCCTCGCGATCGGTCGTGTTGCCGTTCGAGTTGAAGCTCGGCGAGCGGAACACCGACACCGATGAATCCGTCTCGTCGAAGCGCATCATCCGGTTGCTCGGAATGTCGGACCAGATCAAATAGCGGCCGGCCGGAAAGTAAGCGGGTCCTTCGGCCCAGCGGCAGCCGCTGGTGAGTTTTTCGAGATTGGCGTGACCAAAGACCAGGCGGGCAAATCGCGGATCGTGCGTGACATAGGGGAGCATCGTTCCTCCTTCGTTGCCGCAGGTCGTGAAGTGCCCGCGTGCCGGTTCCGCTTTTCTTAGCAACCCGAATGTATGAGCGGAATAGTCTTGTACGAGACCCGCAATCCTCGCGTTGACACCCGACGGCAAATACATACGCTGCGCGTCGCTGCAATGAGACGAGCGCGCGATCAAGGCGCGAAGAAGGAAGAGCAATCCACCATGATTTCGCAATCAGCTTTGCCGCGCCGCACACTTGGCCGGACCGGTCTCGAAGTCTCCATCCTCGGGTTCGGAACCGCACCGCTCGGCGATCTCTTTCTCGAGCTCGACGACCACACTGCGATCGCCGCCGCGAGCCGCGCCTTCGAGCTCGGCATCAATCTGCTCGATACATCACCGCACTATGGCAACGGCCTGTCGGAGCATCGCTGCGGAACGGCGCTCCGGCGCGTGCCCCGCAAGGATGTGGTGCTTTGCACCAAGACGGGTCGCTGGATGGATCCGTTTCACCAGCCGGAGACTCGGTCCGGATTTGTTGGCGGACAGCCGCACCGGGCCGTCGTCGACTATTCCTATGACGGCACCATGCGCTCGGTCGAGCAGTCGCTGTTGCGGCTTGGCACCGACCGGATCGACCTGCTGCTAATCCACGATGTCGATGTGTGGACCCACGGCAAGGACGCGATCGAGGACCGGTTTCGCGAAGCGATGTCCGGGGCCTATGTAGCGCTGGACAAACTTCGTTCCGAAGGTGTGGTCGCGGGCATCGGGATCGGCGTCAACGAGGCCGAGATGTGCGTGCGCTTCGCGCAGGCCGGATCCTTCGAGGTGATGCTGCTCGCGGGGCGCTATTCGCTGCTGGAGCAGCCAGCACTCGAAGAGTTCATGCCGCTGGCGCTGAAGGAGGGCATCGCGGTGCTGCTCGGCGGCGTGTTCAATTCGGGGATTCTGGCGACGGGCGCCACCAAGGGCGCCAAGTACAATTATCAGGACGCACCGCCGCAGATCCTTTCGAAGGTTGCCGAAATCCAGCGTATCTGCGCAGCTCATGACGTAGCGCTGCCGACGGCCGCTCTACATTTTGCGCTCGGTCATCCCGCGGTCGCGAGCGTGGTCCTCGGGGCGCATAATGCGCAGGAGGTCGAGCGCAACGTGGCAGCGCTGACCACCACGGTGCCAGCCGCGCTCTGGAGCGATCTCAAGGCCGCGTCCCTGCTGGAATCGGAAGCCCCTGTTCCGAGCTAGACCGGATGAACGCGCTTGAATCGGTACAAGGCGAGGACTCGGATCACCTCTCTCCGCGGGGGAGAGGTGCACCGAATGATACGGTCGGAATCGTGAATTTTTGCATCGATGCGCGGGCGCGCGTGGACCGCGTAAGAACGGCGGCTTCTGGCGGGCTATCAAGGCACGAGGCCGGGGGTTAAGCTGCCCTCCGGTAAGCGAACAGCGCCTCCACAGTCGTGGGTTTGGCACCGTAGCGGTCTCCCGCTACGATTTCCCCAAGCTTCGCATGTGCGGCTTTGACCTATGGGAGGACTACCCGTCGGGCAAAACACCCGCCACCCCGTCAACCCCTCCCCACAAAAATATTCCACTTTACCGAAATTCGGAAATGGCGTATGTGTCGTCCATCCCGGCTCATCCTTGAGGGGCGATCTTGTGGTCGTCATGTTCGCGAGCCGGGCTTGCGGTGGACGCGGCAGCG